>NZ_JALOAN010000004.1 GCF_023228785.1 Sulfurimonas sp. | reverse complement strand
CCACGCTCTGCGTGGGAGTCTATATATACAACATTCAAAATATATATGAGTTCCAACGCAGAGCGTTGGAACTAGTAAAAGTGTCCCTCTGGTTCCTACGCTCCGCGTTGGAACTAGTAAACTTAAGCTCGTTACACTACTTATAATTGATCATAAAAAGTATATTTCTAAGAAGTGCAAACGCACCTACTACGAGAAACGAGGCTCCTGCTTTTATCATTGTGTCGTTTTGCATAAGTATTGCAAGAGTAACTATACTTACTCCTACAGCACCAAAGACAAACTGTGCGTGTGAACTTCTACTTGGAACCATATCCGCAAGCATTGGTACTTTTTGCTTTCCTACTAATGGTGAAAATCTCTCAAACCATACAAGAAATGGGATGATTTTATACATATGTCCAATTATTACAAAGCCAAAAAAGCCAAAAAACATAAGCCAACCGCTTGCTACTAGTAGTGGTTCATAGACTACAAAAAGGTTAAGAACTCCAAGAACTACAGCGACTATCATTGATATATATCCATAAAAAAGAGAGATTACATAGATATCTATCTCTTTTCTGGCTCTTGTTTTAAAGATAGTGTATGTCATGTAGAAGTAGATAAACATAGAGACAACTGCTAATGAGTAAGCGATGTACTCAATGATGAGATACTCTACAAATGAAGATATCACAACCAAAACTACAGAGATACTCATCAAAGTTATAGAGATCTCAAGCGGTCTCATAGAAAAACCATGAGATAAGCCAAACATCGGAAGCAAAACTACTGAGAGTCCCATCAAAGTTACAATGATATATCCACCAATAACCAAATAGACATGAGATCTTAGTAGTGAAATGATGTCAACTTCAATAACTCCAGCATAACCAAGTGCCATTGTAAGCCCAAAGATAATACCAAAAAATAAAAAAGTGTTTGAGATAAGTACACTACTTATAACTAGGCTAAACTTCTTCACTTTTTTTATAGTTGAAAATATCTCCATCACAAATATCATCATGGAGATTAAAACTACAGTTCCACCATATGGCAAAAGAGCGGGATAGCCTAAAAATCCTATCACCATCAAAATAGTGCCAATGCCAAGAAGTGGCCAGATGGCATAAAAAAGTTCAACGGCAGAGTGTCCAACTTCAAGAACTACAGGGACTAACTGTGCCATAGCTCCAAAGATAACCATCATCACAAACCCAAGCAAATATAGATGTACTAAACTTAAAACTTTTGTATCTTGTACAAAAAAGTTATCAGCCGTAAAGAAAAAGATATATATAGATGCTAAGAGATAGAAGACACCTCCGAGTATAAAAAACGGAGAAATAAGTTTAAAAGGAGGTGCAAAATCTTGTGAGATAGAAAACATTAGCTTAGTGACAAGCTGTCTGAGTTAGATCAGAATCAACTCCTGCATCTACACTTGTAAAAGTAACTCTTACTAAGCCACCTTCAACATCTTCAACGCTGTGAGCAATGTCAGATTCAAGTTTACCAAAAAGTCCACCTGGTGCTTTGTGATTTATCATCACTAGAACATTACTGTTGTTTTTGATAAGTCTTAAACCACTCATCGCATTTACCATCGGATCTGGTGGTCCACATTTTGATGTGTCAAAGTAGTAAGTGCTTACACCATTTTTAACTTCTTCAAAAAAATCAACAGTAGCACCTGCAACTTCGATTTTCTTTGCTTCGCTTGGTATCAGTGTCATATAAATCCTTTATTTAATAATTTAAGTTTATTGTAATAAAGATTTATGCATATGACGTTGATATGTATCAACTTGTGTGTTGATGTTGTATTTACTTATCTAGTTTGACCACTTCCGTAGATCTTAAACTTATAAGTTGTAAGTCCCTCTATCCCCATAGGTCCACGAGCATGAAGTTTATTTGTACTGATACCTACTTCAGCACCAAAGCCAAAAGATCCACCATCTGTAAAACGAGTAGATGCATTTACATAAACAACGGCTGAATCTATTGCACCTAAAAACTTCTCAGCAGTTGTTATATTTTCGCTAATTATTGATTCTGAGTGACCTGAACCAAATCTTACAATATGCTCTATCGCACCATCAACACCATCTACCACTTTTATGTTTAAGATATTTGCCAAATATTCAGTATCAAAATCTTCTTCAGTTGCCTCTTTAGCATCAATAATAGCTCTAGTTCTTGCACAAGCTCTTAGCTCAGTTTTTGCCTTGTCAAACTCTGCTTTTATCTTTGGAAGTGCATCTTTTGCAATTGCACTATCAACTAAAAGTGTCTCCATAGCATTACAAACACCTGGTCTTTGAGTCTTTGCATTTATGGCGATTGCAATTGCATTATCAAGCTTTGCATCTTTGTCTATATAGATATGACACTGCCCTTTATCGTGCTTTACAACACTTACAGTGGCATTTTCGCTCACATATTTGATAAGCCCTGCTCCACCACGAGGAACGATGAGATCTACATACTTATCCATCTTTATAAGCTTTGCTACACCCTCTCTTGAAGAGTCTTCTAAGAGCGAGATTAGAGCTGTTGGAAGATTGTTTTTTGCTAATACGCTTTGAAGAACTTTAGCTATAGCTTTGTTTGAGTGTTGGGCTTCTTTTCCACCTTTTAATACACAAACATTTGAGCTTTTAAAACATAGAGCCGCTGTATCACTTGTTACATTTGGGCGAGACTCATAGATGATACCAATAACACCAATAGGAATACTTGTTTTTTCAATCTTTAAGCCCTCTTCTGTAATCCAACCATCAAGAACGCGACCAACTGGTTCTTTTAGAGCTGCTATCTCTTCTATAGCCACAGCCATCGCTTCAACTCGACTATCGTCTAATAGGAGTCTATCTTTGAGTGCACTTGAGAGATCATTTTTATCTGCATCTATCATATCTAGTGCATTTGCTTTAACTATCTCTTTTGATTGAACTCTAAGCTCGTCTGCCATCTCTCGAAGGATTGAATTTTTTTTACTGCCGCTAATAGTAGATAAAACTCTACTACCATCCTTTGCTTCTTTTAAAAATCTTTCCATAACTTAATCCTTTTGAGTTTATTTTTTAACTTTTATCTCTTCTTTTGGAGTAAAGAGTGTACCTAGTATGTGATTGCCATGTAGTAAAAATTGCTCTGCTGAAGTGAGATCAAAACCATTTGTTAAGAACATCTTTCTTCCATTTTTTAGCATAAAGTCTGCAGCTTTTAGTTTTGTTACTATCCCACCTGTTGCAAAAGGATCGTTTGGACTTGCTTCATCGTTTAGAGAACCTTTTGGAAGTTCATGTAAAATTTTATATATTTTTGCATCGCTATTTTCTTGAGGATTTTTATCAAAATAACCATCAATATCACTTAAAATAACTAGCATATCAGCTTTTACTGCATGCGCAACATTTGCTGAGAGTTGATCGTTATCTCCAAAAAGTTGTTCAGGAGTTGATGTTATGTCATTTTCATTTATGATTGGTAATATATTGTGTTTAAGATGTGCATCTATAATATCTTGAAACATTTTCGTTCTTTTTCTTGAATCGAAATCATCTTCAGTTAGAAGTATTTGAGCTGTATCAATGTTGTAAATATCAAACTTTTTTTTGTAACTTGCCATAAGTATTGGCTGACCAGCAGATGCTATTGCTTTTTTGCCAATTTGTTTTTTTGTGTCTAGTTTCAATGCTGAATATCCAGCAGCAACTGCACCAGAAGTTACAAGTAAAACATCATACTTTGCTCTTAGTTTTGCTATGAGTGTTACAAGATTTAATATCCTCTCTTTTGCTATCTCGTTATTGTGCGTAAGCACCGCACTTCCTACTTTTAATACTAACCTGTCCATTTATCACCTTTAAAAAACCATGCTTTTTGCATAATTGTTATGTATGCTATACTAGCATAAAAACTTTAAGGAACCATTATGAAAGAAATAACCTTCATCGGTAACGGGAATATGGCACTGAGCATCGCAAAGGGCTTAAAAAATGACTACAAGATAGAAGTAGTTGGAAGAGATGTAAAGAAACTTGAAGATTTTGAGATTGAGTTAGGTGTGAGTGTAGATAAGCATCTTTTAGATGGTTTCAATATGGAAGGTAAGACAGTTTTACTCTGCGTCAAACCTGCAAATGTTGATGAGATCTCTAAGAAGTTAAAAGGAAAAGCAAGAGTTATATACTCTGTTTTAGCAGGAACTAGCATTGAAAAACTAAAACTAGCTCTAAGTTCTGGAGCTGTTGTAAGAGCGATGCCAAACCTAGCCGCAAGTGTGAAGAGATCTATGACAACACTAACAGGAGATATAGAGTTTAAAGAGGAAGCCCAGGAGATTTTAGGCTCTATTGGCACAACTTTATGGCTATCAAGCCAAAAAGAGCTTGATATCGCTACAGGTCTAGCTGGTAGTGGCCCTGCATATCTAGCACTTATATCAGAAGCTCTAGCTGATGGTGCAGTAAAACAAGGTCTAAAAAGAGAAGATGCTATGATTGTTATGAGAGGTCTTTTTGGAGGATTTGGAGAGCTAATTCAAACTATCCACCCAGCACTTTTAAAAGATGGAGTGATGAGTCCTGGAGGAACAACAGCTGCTGGTTATGGAGCGCTAGAAGATGGAAATGTTAGAAGTGCTTGTATGGATGCTATTGCAAAAGCTTACAAAAGAGCGAAAGAGTTATAACCACATATATATCTCTCTCTGGCTCCCATGCTCTGAGACTGTGAAAGAACTTCTCTCTGGCTCCCATGCTCTGCGTGGGAGTCTATATATATGCAACGCACAAGAATATATATGAATTCCAACGCGGAGCATTGGAACTAGTGTGTTAGCACTGAAATTAGTTCAACCTCGCAAAGCTAAACCCTTGTTTATAAAAACTTTACTCTGGCTCCCATGCTCTGCGTGGGAGTCTATATATATGCAACACGCAAGAATATATATGAATTCCAACGCGGAGCATTGGAACTAGTGTGTTAGCATTGAAACTAGTTCAACCTCGCAAAGCTAAACCTTCGCTTACAAAAACTTTAGTATCTCTTTTTCTATATCTTCTTTTTCTATAATAGTATCATGAACTATTTTCTTAGTAAATAACTCATTTATCATCGCTGGGATCTTTACATTTGCAGTTTTTGAAATAGACTTTAGAGCCACAATGTCTTTAGTACCGCTCTCGCCTGTGATTGCATTTGCTATAACTGGAGAAAATTTTGTCCACTCAGCAGTTGAGTAGATTATGCTCGGGATATTTTTTGTAGCACAACTCTCATGTGCTTTAAAACAAGTTGCAGTGTGTGGATCCATTAAGTAGCCCTCATCAAAGCTCTTTTTGATATATGCTCTGCCCTCTTCATCACTACAAAAGTCCGCTACAAAAATCTCTTGCAGTTTAGAGAGTTCGTCTTGTGTAAGCGTGTAGATCTTCTTCTCATCAAGGTCGCTCATTAGTTCTCTAGTTCTACTAGATCCAAAGAGATCATATAAAACTCTCTCAACATTTGAAGACTTTAGTATATCCATAGCAGGCGAAGTTGTGAGGATTAACTCTTGATCTCGCATATCATAGATACCAGTTTTTATAAGACGAGTTAAGATGTTGTTTTGGTTAGATGAGATTATAAGTTTTTCAACTGGTAAGCCCATAAGCCTTGCATAGTAAGCTCCTAAAACATTTCCAAAGTTTCCACTTGGAACATTTAAGTAAACTTTATCACCTACCTCTATAACATCCTGTCTTACAAGTTCAAGATAATTATGGATGTGATAGATGATTTGAAAGATGATTCGCCCAAAGTTTACAGAGTTTGCAGCTGAGAGTGAGATATCTTTAGCTTTAAGTGCCTCATCAAAACTCTTAGATCCCAAAAGGTTTTTCAAAGCACTCTGTGCATCGTCAAAGTTGCCATTTATACCGATGACTTTAAGGTTAGATGCATCCTCAGTTACCATTTGAAGTCTTTGAACATCAGAAGTTCCATTTGCAGGATACATACAAGCGACTTTTATATTTTTTTTGTTTTTAAAAGTCTCTAGTGCCGCTGGACCAGTATCACCGCTTGTAGCTGCGAGTATAAGGTAGTTTTCACCTCTTTTTTGTGCAACGCTTGAGAGAATACTACCAAAAGGTTGAAGTGCCATGTCTTTAAATGCACGAGTTGGACCGTGATAAAGTTCGCTTACATAGAGGTTTTCTCTTAGCTTTACAACTGGAACTGGGTTAGTTGCATTATCAAACTTATCATAAAGACTAAGTGCTTCATCTATAACACTCTGCTCAATATCTATCTCAAACTTAGCTAGTAGATTTGAGGCTAGTGTTTTATATGAAGAGTTTAAGTGTTTTTGCAAAAACTCTAAGCCTAGATTTGGGAGACTCTCTGGCACATATAGACCGCCATAAGAGGCGATTGGACTTAGTATTGCTTGGGAAAATGTTACGCTTGATGCTCTATTTCCATCACATCCACGAGTTTCTTTAAAGTTCATATTTTTCTCTACTTAAAATTATTTTTGAAATTATATCTAAAAAAGATTTTCTGGATCTATATGAAAAGACTTCTGAGTCACTTCAAAAATCAATTCATCATCAACTCGCCCTATTGTATAACCTTTTTTTATCTTCTTGCCTTTTTGTATATTTGGCGAGATTTGAGAAAGATTTGCATAGATTGTATGGAGTTGATTATCATGTTCAACAATAACAATGTTTTTCAACACTGCTGTTTTATCTGCATAAATGACTCTACCATTAAAAACAGTTTTCACTTTTGCATTGTTTTCTTTAGGTTTAAGTGAGATGGACTCGTTAAAAACTTTTATACCATATATAGGATCTGTATAGGTTCCATACTTTTTAGTAATTGTGTATGGACTAAAAGGAGCTATAGTTTTTGAACCAACATATTTTTTAGTTTTAATAGCTTGATAACTACTTCCATGTTTTTTAACCTTTGGAAGATTATCGTCTGAGCCTTTAGAACTAAAAGCTTTTCGTCTTTGTTCTGCTTCTTTAGCTTTTCTTATCTCATCTATCTTTATGATATTTAATTTTGCAAGTGTATCTTTAAGTTGATCTTGCTTTTTAAGGACATTTTTCAACTCTTTTTTATAAGAGTTTTTAGCTAATTCTAGTTCTTTTAAATCCTTTAAGTTTTTCTTATTAGTCTCTATTAGATCTTTTCTTTTTGAGTCAATACTTGCTATTTCTACCTCTAGAACACTTGCATGTTCATTTAAAATATCTATGTTTTTTGAGTTATCATAAAATATTTCATTGAGTTTTTTTACTTTTTGTTTTGACTCTTCTAACATCACTTTTAAGACTTCAAACTCCATAAGTGACTTCTCACTAGCATCCATCTCTTCTTCTAAAATTACCGTAAGTGAAACACTTTGAGCTATAGTAAAGACTAGTTCTTCTTCTAGTTTTTCTTGAGTAGCCTTGAGATTTTTTTGAACTTTACTTAACTCTTCTAACTGTTTTGTACTTGTCTCATAAGTGACCTCTTTTTTTGAGAGTTCTTCTTTTAAGTTTTTTATATGTGACTCTTGAGTCTCGATCTCTTTTTTTTGTTTTAGTATTGCTTTTGCAGTCTCAGTCATCTTTTCATTTAGATTTGAGTAACTTTTAGAAAATGAGCTTAGTTTTGAGCTGGTATTTTTTATATCAGCATCTACGCTTGTTTTTGCAAAAACTGCGCTTGTTGCTAAGATAATCACTAAAAATAGATGTATCATACCTCTTCTTTATGCCCTATAACTATCATAAGTGCCAAAATAATAGAGAGCGTAATTGATGCAGTAAAAAGAACGGCAGTATCATTAATAAGGTCAAAAACTACTATATTAATACTAAGGTTCTCAAACTGCTCTTTTATTAAAGGTGATGATGATATATATATAAACAGACCAAAAGTTATAATCCCAGCAATAATTGCATCTACAATTGCAAGCCTAAATAAAACTGCTGAACGAAGCCAAATTGGTGCTCCAAAGAGTGCCATTATACTCATTCTCTCATTATGTTTAAACTGCCAGATACGAAGCTCTTTAAATATAAGAAGAGTAGTTACAACAAAAACAACTATGGCAAAAACAAAGACAACTGTTTTAAACAGAAGTAGAAGCTTATATGTGGTGTCGTGGTTGTGGGAGAAATCTTCTATTTTTTTAATAGAGTCTATTTTTAAAAGCTTCTTTCTTAAGTTTTTTATCTGCGAAGGACTCGGATATTGAGTTAGATTAAGCTTATAAAACTTAGGAAGCGTAAGTTTTAAAAGCTCTTTATTTTTCTCTGTAATTCCGCTATTTAACCTCTCTATTACATTGTCTGCTGAGAGTTCTGTAACGCGGCTTATTAGCTCACTTTGATCTAAGATCTCTTGATCTTGTAATTTTTTTTGACTTATTATAATTATTGAATAGTTATTTGCTAGGTTTTCTTTATAAGCTTCCATTGTTCTATCAACTATTACAAAGATCTGAATAGAAAAAAGAATGCTCACAAGGGCAATTACTAAAGAGAAGTGATTTTTAAACGACTTCATGTATGCTCCCATACTCAATGTTATAGTGCTTATAATCAACATTTAAGTTTCTTGGAATGTTGTGAGTTACAACTATAACCGTAGTATTTAACTGCTCATTCGCACCCTCTAAAAGGTTCCAAATAAGCTGAGATGAGTAGTCATCTAAGTTACCTGTTGGCTCATCTGCTAAGATGAGTATCGGGTTGTGTGCTAGTGCTCTAGCCATTGCAACTCTTTGTTGCTCTCCACCACTTAACTCTAGCGGATATTTGCCAGATTGATGTTTAAGTCTGACATGCTTAAGGAGTGAATCAACTTGGTTTTGAGTTACACCTTTTTCATAACCATTTATAATGAGAGGAAGCATGATATTTTTCTCGATTGTCCACTCTTTTACAAGTTTATAATCTTGAAAAACTATACCTATATGTCTTCTTAGAAAGTTTAGTTTAGAGTTTGATACACCACGAAGTTCTACTCCACCAACTATTAAACTTCCTTGTTTAGGCTTTAGTGAACCATAAAGAGATTTAAGCAAAGTTGATTTTCCACTTCCACTAGCCCCCGTTATAAAGATAAAACTACCAGAGTCTATAGAGAAGTTTGCTTTGTTTATTATCGTCTCATTGTTTGAATACGAGAGAGATAGATCTTGTGCCATTATCACCTTATCCATGAAAAACCTCATCCAAATATTTGTGTGCTAAAAGATTGCTTTTAGAGCTTAGAGGAAGCGATGGATAGTAAGATGGTAGATTTTCTCTTATAGTTATATAGAGATGTTCTGGTCTATCAAAACTACCAAGTGAGACTCTAAACATAACACCATTTTCTAGTTTATAAACTCTCTCAAAATGAATAAATCCACCATCAAACTTTTTTGTAACTCCATGAAGTGCGAAAAGTTCATCCTCAGATATTTTCACATCTCTAAAGTCAAAATTACCCTCAATAAGAAGCGGATCAGATTTTTCTTCATTTATCATAGTTACATCATAAATGTTTTTTTGCATCTTTTTCCATCTATCTTCATACTTAGAACTAATGGCAATGTCTCTGTTTTTGTTTATGTGAAGCACAGTTTTATGAAATGCAATAAAAGTCTCATAAGAGTAAGCGTAGTAGTTTTCACTATCTGTGCGAAGTTCTAACCTTCCCTCAAGCTTTAAAACTCTTCTAGCTTCTTCTATAAAAGAAGTAGAGATTACTCTTCGATGTGGTTTTTTATCCCATGGAACTGGAAAATGAACAAAGATCTTCTCTACAATATTAGATGGAACTAACTCCATAAAAAGTCTAGCATCGTAGTCAAGAACAAGTAAATTATCTATATTTTGGATGCTAATTTGCTTTAAAACTTGCTCGATAGAAGGTCTATGGATCTCGATACCGATAAACAAAATATCTCTGTTTTCTTTAGCTTGGTGCAACAAATGTCTACCAGATCCAAAGCCCACTTCTATGCTTATACGTTTATCATCTAAAAAACCATCAGTAAAAAAACTAATATCTTTTAGAGCAGTTGAAGTTTGTAAATGAATATTTTTAGGTTTTTGCGGTACATTTGAAGATAAAACTTCTAGTTTTGCTAGATCCCCATATGCTAAAAGAGCCCTATGCACATTGTGAATGGAAGCTGGTCTTGTTAGCTTGTCTGTTTTTAAAAGATTTTTAGATTCTTCTTGTTTTGCTAGCAAAAAAAAGTCATCACCTTCAACACTCACTGAGATAAGAGTCTCATCTTGATGCGCAATATTTTTTGCAGCAAAATTAAAAGAGACTCCTTCATAGTTTTTTTTAAATTTTATCTCTTTAAACTCTTTTATATGAAGGTGTGGCATCAGCTCTCATTTAGTTAAAATCTTGAGTAGGTATTATTACCTCTACTTCTTTGTTAGCAGGTTTAGAAAGCTTATCTTGTGTTATCTCTTCTTTTTTAGAATTGTCTTTAACGCTAACTGGTGTTTTAACTTGAACTTCTATACTAGGATTTGACTTTAAACCATAGGCATCGATAGCATAAACTCTGTAATAGTAAGTGATATTTGGTCCAATCTCTGGATCTGTAAATCTTGTACCTTTTATATCTATAAACTCTTCTTCTTTAGCATCAAACCAGCCAGTTTTTGACTTTTTAACTACACTATACTTTATAACTCTGCTATCTTTATTGTTCCAATTAATCTCTATCTTATCACCTATTAATTTAGCTTCAAGTAGAGATGGAGTTTGAGGTTTCATAAGAGTTATACCTTGGATCGAGATCTTGTCATGGATACTCTCAAGTCCATTTTTCTCAACCACACTTACACGGTAAAAATACTCTTTTGAGTCTTCTTCTATTACATCTGTAAATGTAGGATTATATAGTTTTGCGATTAGCTCATAGCTACCAGTTGAACTTGTAGATCTATATAGATGATATCTATGAAAATCTTTTGCTTCTGATTTTTCCCAGTTAATCTCTATCTTTCTTGGTAGATCTGTAGTAGCGACTATATACCTAACAGGGTTTGGAAGTGGTTTTGTAACAACTTGGACTATCTCACTAGGAGTTGATGTGATTTTATCAAATGTTTCTACTTTTACACGATACTTATATACAAAGTCATCTTTGAGTCCCGTATCTATGAACTCTGCATTGAGTCTACCGTCAATTGTCGCTATTCTTTTCCAACTCTCTTCTTCTAAAGTTCTTCTCTCTATGATATATGATTTAACTTTTTGATTTGCGTGTGGTCTCCAAATGAGCTTTGCCGCTCTTGGCATATTTTCTATACTCTTTATCCAAACAACTGATTGTAAAACTGGAAGAGAATTTAATGTCTTCATCTCACTCATCTGTGATTCTGCATCTTGAGAAAATGTTTTAAAACTATATGTATAGCTAGTATCTGGAGTGACATCATTGTCTAAAAAGTGAGTTGTAAAACGATTGTTAAGAGTTTTATAGCGACGAAGTTCACTACCCTCTAGGCTGTTTTTTTGCTTATAAACATAAACACCTTTTACTCTCTCATCTACTATAGCATTCCACTCAAAAGCTATAGCATTCATATCTTCAACTGTACCGCTCTGTGTAAGTTTTACTATAGGTAGTGTTTTATCTATCTTTGTTTCATCACTTGGCTTTGGCGAAATACCACCACACCCACTAAATAGTAGTAGTAGGGAAGCCGCGCAAAATAGTGCTAGTGTCCGTAACTTCATTAATCTGCTCCATATCAAATTTTTTCTCTATAAAATCTTTTGTCACACTATCAAGAGGTGCACTAAAGAAGAGTTTCTCTTTACTCTTTGGATGAATAAAATATATTATATAAGCGTGAAGCAAAATGCGTTCCGATTTGTCCATTTTCGGACTCTGTGCATATATATGGTCCCCTAAAATATGACGGTTCATACTCTCTAAATGTACTCTTATTTGATGAGTTCTACCGGTAAAGAGTTTACATGCAACTAACTGAAGATTTTCATCATTAGAGAGTGCCAAAACTTTAAACATTGTCTTTGCACTTTTTGATTTTGAACTATTGCTACAAGCCATTTTAAGTCTGTTGTGTGTGCTTCTTCCTATATTTAACTCAACAGTAGTCAACTCTTCTTTTAAAGGTGGATTTATAACCGCAAGATAGTATCTTCCCATAGTTTTATCTTGAAGTTGAAGAGATAAAAACTCATGAGCTTCGTTGGTTTTAGCTACAACCATAGCACCACTAGTACCTTTATCCAATCTATGAACTATTCCGTGTCTCTCTTGTCCACTTATAGTAGATAGTCTTATATCTTTGTGCTTTAGCCAGTCAACTAAAGTAGGTTCTTTTACGCTAGGTGCTGGGTGAACTGTAACTCCACTTGGTTTGTTTATAACTAAGATATCATCATCTTCATATAGTATCTCAACATCAAAGTCAATATCTTGTGGTTTTGTTTGTTTTGCTTGGACAATCTCTATTAAAACACTTTGACCTTCTTTTAACTTTAGTCCATTTTTTGTAGTAGCTTTATTATCTACTTTTACAAATCCGCTTTTAATTAAAGCCGCTATTTGTGAGCGTGTATCGTCTAATTGTGATGCAAGAAATGCATCTAGTCTTTGTGGTTCATTACATACAAAGCTCTTTATTTCGCTCATTTTGTGCCTTTGTGGATAAACTTAGTACCTTAACAAAAAAGCTCTTTAACTCTTTTGTGATACAATTTATAAATTTTTTATGGAGTTACAAATTTGTGGAGATTTGATAAGCGTATTTTAGCACAATTTGATTTTTTTTCTATTATCCTTATCATACCTCTTGTAATAACCTCAAACTGGCTTATTGGCGAAGTAGTCCCATCTCTTGCACAGAAGCAAAGCGCTTATGTCGGTGTAGCTGTTATTGCGTTTTTGTTTGTTTTTTTACTCCCTATTCGTAGAATGAGTTGGTTTATCCCCCTCATCTACTGGGCAAATATTCTCCTTTTACTTGCTGTTGAGTTCTTTGGTCATAGTAGACTTGGTGCAAAAAGATGGATAAATATCCCTTTTATAGATGCAACCATACAGCCATCAGAGTTTGTAAAACCAGCCCTTATTCTTATGCTAGCTTACCTCATCCACAAAAATCCACCTCCAGCAGATGGATATAGAATAAAAGACTTTTTAAAAATAAGTTTTTATATTCTTCTACCCTTTGTTCTTATAGTTAAAGAGCCAGATCTAGGTACTGCACTTGTTTTAATGCTTATCGGGTATGGTGTGCTTTTTTACATTGGAGTTCATTGGAAGATATGGGCGACCATTCTTGCTGTTATTTTACTAGTCTCACCTCTTGTTTTTAAGTTTGCACTTCATGACTATCAAAAGACAAGGATCACAGACTTTATAAGTGAAAAACCATCATATCATGTCCAACAGTCCATCATTGCCATAGGCTCAGGAGGATTGACAGGAAAGTCAAAAGAAGATGCAACGCAGACTCAGATGAGATTTCTCCCCATCTCTACTAGTGACTTTATCTTTGCGTTTCTTGTTGAGAGAAGTGGCTTTTTAGGTGCTCTAGCTATCATACTTATATATGTTGTTATGATTCTGCACCTTATGAGTCTTAGCATCTACAACACAGACTATTTTATAAAAGTAGTTAGTGTCTCAATAGCCTTTATGATATTTATATACATGGGGGTAAATATCTCCATGACCATAGGTTTTGCCCCAGTCGTAGGAGTTCCTCTGCCCATGTTTAGCTACGGAGGAAGCAGCTTTATCAACTTCATAATCCTCTTTGCCATTATGCAAAATCTCATAACGTTTAGGTACAAAGATATGTACGACGCTAGAGGAACTAAGAGCTTTTTATAAGCTTTTTCTTTATCCTAAAAAGATCTCAATCTCACTAGCTATCTCATCTATAGCCTCAGTTGCTTTTTTATAGAGTACTTTTGTGAACAGCTCATCATTTATAGAAAAACTTGGCTCAAGATGGTCATAGATCTGTTAGTCTCAAGACATCCTGCTGTGCAGATTTCTCTTATGTCATACTCTTCCCAAAGTCCATCACTATCTCTAAAAGTACTGATCCCAGACTCAGCACTTATCCCAGCACCACTTAAAATCACTACTTTTGCCATGTTTATTTTTTCCTTTTCAGAATTATTCTTCCCATATAAATTTTGCAAAGTGATTTTTTGTTTTGTGATATGTAAAGGTAGCTTTTACTCTATGGATAAATTTCCATACTTTTACAATTAACTTATATCCAAACTATTAATTTATTTCAATATATCAAAAATATATACCGAAATTTCTTGATTTTTTCGGTATATAATCTAAATAGATTTAATTGAAACCTCTGATTAATCTATAAACTAGATTCCGTGTCAAGCACGGAATGACGGACACGTGTCATCCTGAACTAAATTCCGTGTCGAGCACTAAATGACGGTACACACACCATCCTGAACAAACAAACCGTCATCCTGAACTAGATTCCGTGTCAAGCACGGAATGACGGACATGTGTCATTCTGAACAAACAAACCGTCATCCTGAACAAACAAACCGTCATCCTGAACAAACAAATCGTCATCCTGAACAAACAAATCGTCATCCTGAACTTGATTCAGGATCCAACTTATAATTGTTCAGAGCATTCAGTTAAAAATCTACTTCTAAACCTCGCAGATCCAGCCACCACCTATGAGCTTATCGTCATCATAAAAAACAGCGGCTTGTCCTATAGCTACTCCAAAAACACTCTCTTTTAAAGATATAACTGCTCTGCCATTATCTATCTTTACATGACATGCGACTGCTTTTGTTCTGTATCTTAGTTTTACGCTTGTATCAAACTCTTGCTTATCATTAAACATATTTAGATTATCTATTACTAAATTACTGCAGGCTAGTTCTTCTTTTTTTCCGACTGTTATTTGATTGTTTTTGGCATCTATACTTAAGACATAATGAGGTTCATGTGCACCTCGCACACTAAAACCTTTTCTTTTTCCTATGGTGTAGTGCATATATCCTTTATGCTCGCCAACCACATTTCCTTCTCCATCTATTACATCTCCGGGTTGGTCTACCTCAACATAGTCTTTAAGTAGATCTGTGTAAGTAGTCTCAACAAAACAGATCTCACTTGATTCGCCTTGAGAAGCAAAAGATTCTAAGCCTTTGATGGAAGCTGCAAACTCTTTGATATCGCTTTTTTTACGCTCACCTAGAGGAAAGATTAGTCTTGGTAAAATCTCTTTTTTTACATAAAATAAAAAGTAGCTCTGATCTTTTGTATCATCATCAGCTTGGTAAAAATACTCTCCATCAGTCTTGATATAGTGTCCAGTTGCGACATAGTCAGCACCAACACTATCTGCAAACTTTACCATCTCGCCAAACTTTAGATTTCTATTGCACAAGGCACAAGGATTTGGTGTTTCACCTTTTGCATAAGTATCTATAAAAGGTTGAAATACTTTCTCGTTAAATGTCTCTTGTAGATCTAAAACATGGAGTTTCATCCCCACAAAAGCAGCTGCTTTTTTTGCACGCTCAAGGTGGATCTCATGGTAGTTTGGTTTTGAGTGAAGCTTCATATAAAGTCCTTCAACCTCATAACCATCTCTCTTTAGCAAGAGTGCTGAGACAGTGGAGTCAACTCCTCCACTCATACCTACTAATACTTTTTTACTCATTTCTTTTTCTTGTTGCTTTTTATTTTTTTTTCTAAACAAAAGTCATATAGAGACTTATAATATGCAGAATCTTCAAGCCCAATTTTTTCAAGCATTTCCATTTGTTCTAAAAGAGACAGTTCTATCTCTTGTGCAACAACTTTTAAATCATCTGTAACTGTTATGATCTCAAAATCTTCTTTATCGATCATCCCATTGGCTATGAGTTTATCTTTTATAAAATCCATTAATGGTTTAAAAAAGTCAACACCAACAACAAAAACTTTAACACCAGTTACCTTTTTAGTCTGTATAAGCGTTAGTGCTTCAAAAAGCTCATCAAGTGTGCCATATCCACCAGGAAAAATAACATAAGCCATAGAGTACTTTACAAGCATTACCTTTCTTGAGAAAAAGTAGTCAAAACTTAGGTCTGTTGTAGTGTATGGATTTGCAACTTGCTCAAAAGGTAGATCTATGTTTAAACCAATAGACTCCACATCTTTATGTTTATGAGCGCCTCTATTTGCTGCTTCCATAATCCCAGGTCCGCCACCTGTCATTATGTTAAAACCTCTTGAGCCTAACATAGAACCTAGTTTTTCTGCTTTTTTATAAGAAGTAGCACTCTGTTTTGTTCTTGCACTTCCAAAAATAGTTACAGTCGGACCTAGCTCTCCTAACTCATCATAACCTTTTACAAAGTCAGCTAAAATTCTAAAGGCACTCCACGCATCAGCAGATTTTATATCTTTTAAATATTTTTTTGTTAACTCATTCTTTTTAGATCTCAATTTACGCCTTTAACTTGTTTAATCTATCTCTTTTTGAACCTATTGTTTTTATTTGGACTCCAAAGTTACCATCAATGATAACAACCTCACCTTGAGCTATTACATGATTATCAACTAAAATATCTAGAGGATCATTTGCTAGTTGGTTAAGCTCTATAACTGAACCAATGTCCATATTTAAAACATCTTTTAGTAACATCTTTTTCTTTCCAATTCTTACACGAACAGGAAGTTTAACATCCATTATAAGAGCAATATTATTCATCTCTTCAGAATTAAGCTTTACTCCAGAAGAGCTACAGTTTTGTGTAGCACTCTCTTGGGATTGATTTGAACTTTCTTGCGGTATATCTTTTTTACCATCAAGAGCGTTACGAAGTTTTTCATCTACTATAAACATAAACAAAGAGTTTAAATCGCCTATATTAAACTTATAAACATACATTTTGCTGTAATCTTCTAGGCTTATCTCACTATTGTCTGAGACAAACTCAATATCATCTATCTTAAATGAGAGTACAGGTATATCTTTTTGTGCTGAGAGAGCGTTTCCTATAGCACCAAAAATATTTGAAACTATCTCTTTTGAAGCATCTAGTTCATCATCACCTACATCTTCTCTATCGCTCGCATCTTCACCCATCATCATATCAGAGAGTGACGCCGCTAAGTTTGGAGTTAGTGCCACCATAGCTTTAGCATCCACACCTCCACTAACACTTAGCTTTACAAGGACTATAGGAGGAATTATAGTTGAGATAATACTTAAATCCTGTTGCTCTTTTATCTCTAAAGTTGGTGCTTGACCAATGAGAGCTTCTACTGTTCCAACAGTCTCATCTTCAAATAGTTTCATAAAATCAGTCATCTATTCTTTCCTCTTTTGTTTTTTCATCACCATCTACTATATCTCTAACTCCAGAAATTTTCTCATGTCTTAAGTTTTCAAAGTTTTCTAGTGCACGTTTTACTGCATCTTTTTCTGTATCTATCATCTGTGTAACTTGAATAGATTTTCTAAAACGCCTCAGACCTATCTCGCCTCTAAATCTATCTTTTCCATCAATGCTAACTGTTACGACATCATCAGCTGGACTTGAGAGACGTACTACATCTCCAACTTGAAGATCTAGCACATCTCTCATGGTAAGTTCTGCATCTCCTAAGTTTGCTTCTACATTTACTTTAGCACCACCTAGGAGTACCTGAAGCTCTGTATTTCTGCTCTTTTTAGAACTTGTCTCATTTAGCATAAGATCACGGCTAGCAAGTTTTGGTAGTACAGGTTCAAGTGCAATAACAGGATAACAAATGTTCATCATTCCAGAAGAGTGACCAATGATTATCTCCATCACCACCATCACAACTATCTCATTTTGAGCAACGATCTGTACAACATTTGGACTTGACTCTTTAGACTCAATTGCAGGAAAAACTTCCATAACTGGTCCCCAAGCCTCTTTTAGCGTACTCATCATAACACGCAAAATTGTCTCAAAAAGACTTAGTTCAATATCTGAGAACTCTCTGTTTGCATCAAATGGCTCACCTTTTCCACCAAGAAGACGATCAAGCATAGGAAAAGCGATAGATGGATTTATCTCTATAATCCCGCTTCCTTCTAGTGGCTTTATAGAAAAAACATTAAAACTCGTTGGAGATGGCAGTGACATCAAAAACTCACCATATGTCATCTGGTCAACTGAATGAAGCTGGATCTCAACTATGGATCTCATAATAGAAGAGATCTGAGATGCTAACGAACGAGCCATCTTATCATGAACACCACGAAATGCACGAAGTTGTTCTTTTGAGACTCTATTTGGTCTCTTAAAATCATAGAGTGTTACTTGTTGATTTTGTACAAAAGAGTTACTCTCTGAGTCATCTAAGACATCATCACCCTCATCATCAACAACGTCTAGTAGTGCGTCTATCTCTTCTTGTGAAAGTATATCTGCCATCTTACGCCCCTACACTCTCTTTAATTTTATGAATAACTGACTTGTGGATCTGAGATATTCTAGACTCGGTAATATTTAAAATCTCACTTATCTCTTTTAGGGTAAGCTCCTCAAAGTAATAGAGCTGTATTATCATCTGTTCTCGTTCATTATAGCTTGACAAAATATTCTTTATCATCTGGACAAGTTCTTCTTTTTCAATAAGAGCAAGAGCCGCTCCCTCGTCTCCGACATTAAGTTGGTCATGCAAAGGCATTACTGTGTATATACTAGATGCGATTCGTGCTTCATGGATCTTCTCAACTGTCTCTTCTAGTATAAGAGAGAGTTCCTCATCTGTTGGTTCTTCTTCATTTGTTAGTCTATGCTCTTCTACAGCATAGTCTATAGCTTTTACAAGTTTTCTACTAGCACGAGACAAAATATCTAAACTTCTTAAGTAGTCAAGCATAGATCCATAAACTCTCTTTTTTGCATATCCCCAAAAAGAATCATTTAAATTTTCATCATATCTTCTTGCTAGTTTTATAAGTTCTTCTGTTCCTATAGCAGAGAGATCCATGTAGTCAATAGAACTTGGTAGTCTCTCTTTAAGCCTGAATGCCATAGCTTTTACTGCAGGAAGGTATTGTATGGCTAGTTCATCTTCTTTATGTTTGATGTCTTGTGTATAGGAGGAGATCATGTCTTTTGTCCTGGCATCTCTTGTGCGTTTATCTTCATAGCTGCATCTGTTATCTTATATACAGAATCTATAAGTTTTTCCCTTTTGTTTATCTCATTTACGAAAAAATCTAACTGTTTTTCATGTGTCTCTTTAGGAAAAAAGTAAGATTTTGCAGTTAATGTTTTAAAGTATAGAGCTATTATAACATGAGAAAAAAGATAGAAAAATATTGTGATGAAAAATGTATATAAAAGAAGCCCTTCTGCATCAAAAGATTTCAGTATTGCAAAGATAATTCCTACAAAAAAGCCTTGAACTGTAAAGAAATATACAAAATTTTCACCTAGCATCTATAACCCCAAAAAAATAGACTAAAAATGTTGTATTAAGCGTTTAAATAAGCCACTCAACCCACTTTCATTAGGACTTACAAGCATATTTCGTTCCAATCTAACAGCTATCTTACTTGCAATTGCTGTTATATCACTGTGTGGTTGTGAATTTGGATAGACTGCACTAAAGAGTTCCCTTTTTTTGATAGATGAGCTTACTTTCGTATCACTGTTTATCTTTCCTAAGTATTGCAAGTCTAGATCTCCACCGATATTTGCCTTTGCAACTTTTTTGATCTTCTCAAAAACACCCTCAGCTTCTTTTTCACCCTTTACCTGATTCATTATCAGTCCAATATCATTTCTTAAAAGTGCTATTGTTTTTATAGTAGCATATGCATCAGTAATAGCGGCTGGATCTGGAACAGTCACCACTATAACATCATCAGCAGCATTTATAAACATCTTTATATGATCACCAATCCCAGCACCCGTATCTATTATCATAACATCTAGTTTATCAAGAACTTGAGCCTCTTGCATAAACCTCTCAAAGAGTGCTGCATCTGAGTACTTTAGTATCTCATCTCCACTCTCACCTGGGATTAGTATCAGATTTCTTGTTATTGGTATAAGAATGTCACTAACACTTGCTTCACCTTTTAGTACATGTAAGATGTTTTTTTTGATTTTTACATTAAACATTACATCAAGATTTGCCAAACCAATATCTGCATCAAAGATTCCAACATTGAGTCCACTTTGAGATAAAACATAGGCTAAGTTAGAGCTTATCGTACTCTTTCCTACTCCACCTTTCCCACTCGTGATTGCTATAAATCTTGTCTTTTTAGACTTCTTTTTAGAGTTTGTTGCTACTAGCTCTTGTAGCTTTTGAGCTTGATTGCCCATCATGCTTTACTCCTGTTAAAACCATTTAAAAGACACTCAACTAAAAAGTCACTAGTAGCACAAACCAGATCTTCTGGAACTTCTTGTCCAACTGAGAAGTAACTAATAGGGCTCTTTGTCTCATAAGCGAGTGAGAAAATATTACCAAATCCTCTTGTCTCATCAAGTTTTGTAAACATTACAGTATCGATATTTAAACTAGAAAAGTTCTCATAAGTAGCTTTAAGATCTTCATACTTAATAGAGCTTGGCATAACAAGAACAACATCAACGCTATATTCCGTATCGTTTGCCTCTAAACACTCATAGATCTTAGAGATCTTACCTTTATCATAAGGGCTAGATCCCATCGTATCTATAAGAATATAGTCACAATAACGCAAAGAGTTTAGAGCACTTGAAAACTCTGGTGGATCAACTACAGTCTCGATCCCTAACTTCATCATCCTAGCATACTGCATCAACTGCTCAACTGCACCAATACGATAAGTATCTAAAACAACTAGCCCTACTTTGTATCTCTTTTGAAGCAAGTAAGAGTAGCGAGCTGCTAGTTTTGCTATAGAAGTTGTTTTTCCAACTCCAGTTGGACCAACTAACATTATCACTTTTTTAGTGCCTACAGTTGGAAGTGACTCTCGTCTAATTGGTATCATTTTTCTAAGGAGTGTTTGGAAATATCTCTTTACAGTTGAAGAGTTTTCTCTCATTTTAGATGGCATATGTTCTAGTGTCATCTGCATAATAGCATCAAGATGCGCTCTATCCATCCCGCTTTGAGAGGCAAGTCTATAGATCTCAGCAAATTCTGGTGGGATCTGAGTTTGCAAAACTGGTGCTTTTTCATCCCAAAACATATTTTGGATAAGCTTTACTTTATCGCCTAGTTTGTTTATCTCGCTCTTTATCTCTTTTAACTCTTTTGGCTCATAAGAGCTTGGTGTTATTTTCTGAGGAGTATATTCGTACAAAGGATCACGTACATTTGCGATCTCTGATATCTGAGCAGCTGCACTTGAGATATCGTAGAGTACATCTTGGCTCTCTTCTTTTATAGGTCTTTGCTGATTTAGAGGTTTAGTAGGTTTTTTAGAATATGTTGGATGTATGTCATCTTCTTCTATTCCTATAACTATCTCATAAAGAGCTTCTCTTCCTAAGGCTTTTTTCTTTATCTCCCTAGTCTCTATGAGCATCCCATCGTTGCCAATTTCTAGCTTGGCTTTTTTTAAAGCCTCTGATGGTGTGCGACCTGTAAATGTAAGTATTTTCATCTTCTTAGATCCATAAGTGGAATAGTTACACTCTCTCGCTTAGACCAACTCTCATGCGGAATGGTAAGTCTTGGAGTTTTTATGACTCTATTTTCAAAAAAGATAATATCCAAATCTAATGTCCTTGGAGCATTTGCAAAACTTCGTTTGCGTGCAAATTTTTTCTCTACTCTATGTAAGTAATCTAAAAAAACCAAAGGTTGCATACTTACTTTTAGTACAATAATTGAGTTTAAAAAATCATCTTGATTAGTAAAACCAAAAGGAGGATTTTTCAAAATCAATGAAGTCTCTAAGAGTTCTACTCTTTTGTCTCTTTTAAAAAATATAAAAAGATGTTCAAAGCGTCGCTTTACATCTCCAACATTTCCACCAATCCCTATAGTCACTCTATATCTATGAGAAGATCTCTCTCTACAAGTTGTACCAAAACGTAAGCCCCTAAAAGTGCTTAGACTCTTGTTTAGCTTACGCTTTATATACATATTTACTTAGCTGGTTGTGCGGCTTGTTGCTTTTGCATCTCATGGGCTGCTTTTATCTCGTTCATGATTTGTAACATTCCTACCATCGCTAAGTGATATCCAAAAGGACCAAAACCTACAACAGATGAAGTACAAACTGGAGCTATCATATTGTCTTTTCTAAACTCTTCACGACGATGAATATTGCTGATATGAACTTCAATAGTTGGAAGATTAACAGCGGAAATTGCATCTCTAATAGCTATAGAAGTATGAGTATATGCTGCTGCATTTATGATGATACCATCTGCATCTCCATAACACTCTTGAACTTTATCTACTATTTCGCCTTCTAAATTGCTTTGAAAGAACTCTATCTCCATACTATTTTGGCTAGCAAATTCTTTCATTTGTGCATGAATTTGTTCTAACTTCATTGGACCATAAATCTGTTGTTCTCTAACGCCGAGCATATTTAAATTTGGACCCTGGATAACTACTATTTTCATTTTCTACCTTTTTTGTAAATCTTAAATTTCAAGAGCTTATTTTAACAAAACTATTATTAAAAAGAGTTGCACTACTAATAGCTCTGTTTTTTTAATATTAGATTTTCACAATCTATAATCATTTCATACAAATCCATCTCTCTTCCGGAGATATTACAAATATCTCTACCCTTAGCATCTATAAAAATATATGCTTCAGATTCATGGAACTCTCCTTTCATATGTTCTGAAAAGATAACATACTCGGCATCTTTAAGCTTAGGAAACTCTAAAGATAGTTTTTTAAATTTATCACTACTCTTTAGAAGTTTTTTTACAGATAAGATATCTCTTTGTAAGCTATTTTTCAAAACTTCAGATAAATCACTAAACTCTTCTTCTAAGTTTTCAAACTTTACATATTCCTTCATAATAATCTCCTTTTTTATAATATTCAATAATGATAGATTATATCACACTCTATTCTTTGTATCTTAAACTTTAAGTTTTTTTAAACGATTTTTATCGTAATATCTTATAACAACAAGTAATAAACCACCCTATAAAGAGAGATTATGACACAAAACCATTACAATGTTATAGTAGTAGGAGGCGGAGTGTCTGGATCTGCCCTGTTTTACGAGCTAGGTCGATACACAAATGTACAAAGTATCTGCCTGCTTGAGAAGTATGGTTCACTCTCATCACTAAACTCAAACGGCTCAGCAAACTCACAAACAATTCACTGCGGAGATATAGAGACAAACTATACTTTGGAGAAAGCCACAAAAGTTAAAAGAACTGCCAAAATGGTTGAGAAATACTGTTTAAATCATGGATATCAAGACAAAGTGATATTTTCTCATCAAAAAATGGCACTAGGTGTGGGTTATGAAGAGGTAACTTACATAAAAAACCGCTACAAAGAGTTTAAGTCTTTATACCCCTATTTAGAGCTCTACTCAAAAGAAGATCTAGCCCTCATTGAGCCTGCTGTTATCTTTGATGAAAATCACAATGAGAGACCTGAAGATATAGTAGCAATGGGCGCAAAAGGCGAGTACACAACAGTTGACTTTAAAGCTTTGAGTGATTCATTTATAGACAACACGCTAAAGATAAAGGACAAGGTAACTGATATCTTTTTTAACAACGAAGTAAAAGAGATCCAAAAGATTGGTAGCACTTATCATATACAAACTACCATGAGTCAGTTTACCGCTGATTTTGTAGTGGTTGATGCTGGAGCTCATTCACTTTTTCTTGCGCACCAAATGGGGCATGGACTTGATTTTGGTTGTCTTCCGATGGCTGGTAGTTTTTATATGGCAAACCGTAAGATCCTAAATGGAAAAGTTTATATGGTACAAAACCCAAAACTCCCTTTTGCTGCTTTGCACGGAGATCCTGATATCTTAGTAAATGGCTTTACTCGCTTTGGTCCAACTGCTTTAATGCTACCAAAACTAGAGAGATTTAAACCTGGAACTTATATTGATTTTTTCAAAACTTTAAGGCTTGACACTAATGTTTTAAAGATTTTTTATGATCTACTTAAAGACTCAGATATAAGAAACTATGTGCTTAAAAACTTTATGTTTGAAGTTCCATTTATTAACAAAAAACTCTTTATCCAAGATGCAAAAAAAATAGTTCCATCCCTAAGTGAGGATGACATATCTTATGCTAAAGGTTTTGGTGGAGTTAGACCTCAGATTTTAGATAAAAAAAACCAAAAACTTATGCTTGGAGAGGCCTCTATAAATACAGGCGAAGGAATCATCTTTAACATGACACCATCGCCGGGAGCAACTTCATGTTTAGGAAATGCACTTCGTGATGTAGAAGTTATTTGTGAATATTTGGGTTATGAGTTCAACAAAAAACTCTTCTATGATGAGTTAGTAGAAGATGAAAATATGCAAGGAGATGGTGATGCAAAGTAAAAAGAGGCTTTTATATATTACAGATCAACAAGAGTATTCTGAACACGGCACTGTTGGACCACTTTTTAAAGGTTATTTAAAAGAGTATTTAGATGTAAATATTATATATTTTACAAAGTTTAAAAATAGTTTTCAAGCAAAAGAGAACGACTTTGTAGTTCCCATTCAATACAAAAAAGAGATAAGCTGTTATCTTGATTCCAAAGGAGTTGATCTCTCTTCATATGACTATGTTTTTGTTCGTAATAAGCCAGATATACTAAAAGATGTCTTAGCAAATAGACAAAAGTATGGATATAAAGTTGGGTACAGACTCTCTTTTCCTAAAAAAGAGGAGTATTATGAGGCACAAAAAGCAAAAAATAGTGCCACTTTTATAGACAGCGTAAAAAACTATTTTACAGCTCAAAGTAAGAAAAATCTCTTAGCTCAATGTGATATTTTTATGCCCACTTCTAAAGATATGGAAGATACTTTTTATGCAGATAGTGGTGTTTTAAGCTTTCCGCTTCCTGCAGGACTAGATCCAGCGAAGATTAAACCACACAAAGAATCAGATGGAGAAGAGAGACACTTTATCTATGTTGGAACTCTTGATGCACTAAGAGATTTTGAAAAAGTTTTAGTAGCTTTTTCTAAGCTAAATGGAGCAAAATGGCATCTAAATATTTCTACGCTTGACTCAGAATTTGCAAGAGCTGTAATAGCAAAATATCCTAGTATTAGCGATAAGATAACTATCCTAAAAGCTGATACGCTAGATGAACTCAGAGAGCATATAGATGCTTGTGATGTGGGAATTGCTCTACTACCAAACATCCAAATCTACTCAACTTCCATCCCAGCTAAAACTATGGACTACTACACTTGTGCGATTCCTACACTTCTAACTGACAACCCTAAAAATCGCACTCTCTTTAGTGATGAAGATGCTCTTTTTTGTGAGTTTAAAAGTGATGAAATAGCTAAGAAGTTAAGCTCCATCATAGATATGAGTCAAGAAGATATTGCAAAAATGGGACACGCTGGACAAGAAAAACTGCTTCATCATAAAAGAAACTACAAGATAATGGCAAAAGAACTTTACGAAAAACTAGAGTCACTTTAATAAGCTTTTTAAAGCTTATTAAATATAATCAACCAAACTTTTAAACTAAAGATAAAAAATGCAAATAATCTCCCCAAACTATATATATACCCCAGATCTACTATTAAAAAACCAAGCTATAGCTTACGATAAAACCATAGAAAAAATAGCACCACTTGATGAACTTAAAAAGCTATATCCAGATGCAGAGATAATAGAACTTCAAGAAAACTCACTTATTATGCCAGGACTTATAAACTCTCATGTTCACATAGAGTTTAGTGCAAACAAAACTACTCTAAGCTATGGTGACTTTATGAACTGGCTCTATAGCGTTATAGAAAATCGCCAAGAGCTTATTGGTGGTTGCGATAGTGCTTGTATGAGCAAAGCAATTGAGTCTATGCTTGAGTCTGGAATCACAACATTTGGAGCTATAAGCTCACATGGAATGGATCTAGAAGCTTGTGCATCTTCACCTCAAAATGTTCTGTTTTTCAATGAGCTAATCGGCTCTCAAGCTACAATGGCAGATGCACTCTTTGATGATTTTATCTCAAGGCTTGATGCATCTAAAAGCATAAAAAGAGAGGGATTTTATCCAGCAGTTGCTATTCACTCACCCTACTCTGTTCATCCGATTTTAATAAAAAAAGCTCTTGAAATTGTAAAGGATGAAGACTTAAAGCTCACTGCTCACTTTATGGAGAGCGAGCACGAGAGAGCTTGGCTTGACAATAGTAGTGGAGAGTTTAAAGATTTCTTTGAAAAACTCTTAAAGCAAAAGGCAAATGTAAGTGACTCTAGTGAATTTTTAGCTCATTTCAACACTCATAAAACTCTTCTAACTCACGCTGTTAAAGCAAATGAAGATGAATTAAATAGCATTGCAACTAACGCTCATACTATCATCCACTGTCCAATTTCAAATCGACTCTTAGGAAACGGTGCTCTAGATCTACAAGAATTAGAAGCAAAAAACATAAACTGGGTATGTGCTACTGATGGGCTTAGTTCTAACTACAAACTAGATCTTTTTGAAGAGATGAAAGTAGCTCTTTTTATGCACCACAATATGCCATTACAAGATCTTGCAAAAAAACTTATAATGAGTGTTACAAAAAATGCAGCAAAAGCTTTAGGTCTAAACACAGGCGAGATCAAAGAGGGCAAAGCAGCTGATATGTTAGTGCTAGATTTAGAAAAAGAACCAAATGAAGAATTAGCAATTCATTTAATCTTACATAGATATAATATCTCTAAAATTTACATAAATGGTAAAGTAGTAAAAGGTAAATAATGCAGTTTTTAAAAAAGATATTTTCACCCATAGGTGCCACATTGAAGTTCATTCAAGAACATTTCAAGGCTATGATTTTCGTTCTTATTTTGTTTTTGATTTTTGCTCCATCGAGTGAAGAAAATTTAACTCCAAATAACTTACAGCAAATAAACCTAAGCGGTCCTATTATGGAAGTCTCAGAGGTTTTAGATCAGATTGAAAAAGCAGAGTCAAACAATAACATAAGAGGTGTTTTACTTGTTGTTGACTCCCCAGGTGGAGCCGTCTCTCCTTCTATCGAGATAGCTTATGCTATAAAAAGACTAAAAGAGAAAAAACCTGTAGTTGTTTATGCAAGTGGAACATTAGCAAGTGGAAGTTACTATGCTAGCATCTGGGCAGATGAGATCATTGCAAACCCTGGATCTATGGTTGGTAGCATCGGTGTAATTATGCAAGGAGCAAACTTTGGTGAGCTTATGCAAAAAATCGGGATAAAGACTCAAAGTGTTCAAGCTGGAAAGTATAAGCAAGTTGGTACTCCAAACAGAGAGTGGGAAGCTTACGAGGTAAATGAGCTAAACAAGGTTATTCAAGGTACTTACGATATGTTTACTCTAGATGTAGCAGATGCAAGAGGTTTAGATATCAAAAAAAGAGATTCGTTTGCAAATGCACACATCTTTACAGCATCTCAAGCAAAAGAGGTCGGTTTAATAGACTCTCTTGGAGTTAGTTATGATGCAAAAATGAGACTTGTTGGTCTTAGTGGTGTAGCAAATCCTGTTTGGAACAAAGAGGATAAGTTTGACAAGTTTATGAAAAAGCTAACTGCCTCTACTGCGGTTGTTCTTCATACTTATTTTCCATCTATAGTTTTAAAATAAAAGTGTAGTTTATAAATCATATCTACGAGGTTCATCGTGGATAACGCCATTAGTTAGCATTCCCATCTCGTCACACCTCTGCATCTCGTCACACCTCTACTGAGGTGTGACGCATATATATGGTTGATGCTGTTTATTCTAAACCTCCACAACCCTCACAACACTACTTGTATTTTCAAAAATTCTTTTCACTCTATCTTGCCAAAGTTCGCCAAACTCTTTTATCTCTTGTGGCTCGGCTTGTCCACTCATCATCTTTTGCATAAGTTCTTGCATCTTAGCATCTGGTGCAATGGAAGATGGGTTATAGTAAACATCTACACATTTACCACTATCTACTCTTGTAAAACGAGCTGATGAGTCTATCTTGGAGTTAAAATCCATCAAAGAGTGACGTGCGAACTTTCCTGCTAGACCTTTAAAACCACTCACATCTGTAGCACCTGTGATTTGTGAGATAACATTACTTATAACACCAGCAACGCCATCTTCTAAAGCCTCTTTAAACTCTACTTTTATCTCTCCACGAAGTGCTAATTCATCTTTATATAGAGCTTTTAGTGCCTCTTTTGTTACAAGATATGCACCTGCAACTGTAGGACAGCTGTGTCCTGCTGATTTTACAACATCTAAATAACAAAACTCATACTCACCTTTGTCAAATGCACCTAAAAGCCCTGATAGTGGATCTTTCACTTTTATAGTCTCTATACTATTAAAAAAATCTGGATAACTCATATAATCTTTTCCTTTTTTATAACCTTTGCACAAATACTTATCTCATGAGTTTGTGCTAAAAACTCATCTCCAACTTCTAAACTTATTATATCTATGGGCTTAGATTTGTAAGAGATCTGTGCAAAGCCTTTTTTATTTTTGTATTTTGGATGATTTGATTCTAGCATTTTTTGTAGGTTTTGAACTTGACTTTGAGCAACACTTACTCTATGATTTATCGCACTCGCAAATGACTCTCTTAGAAGTTTTACCTCTTCTATCTTTTGAAATAGTTTTTTATCGACTGAATTAACACTATAAAGTTTGTTAAGATGTAAGAGTTCTTGTTGTAAGTTTTGTATTTTTTGCATTATTAGCTGAGTGTGTTGCAATGATAGTGAATCTAGTGTTTGATAAAGCTCGTTTGAGTCTGGTAGAGTCATCTCCATAGCAGCACTAGGAGTTGGTGCTCTTAGATCACTTACAAAGTCACTTATAACCCAGTCGATCTCATGACCAACTGCTGAGACTATTGGAGTTTTTGCCATAAAAATAGCATCTGCAACTATCTCTTCATTAAAAGCCCACAAATCTTCGATACTTCCACCACCACGACCAACAACTATAAAGTCATATTTTTTAGTATCAGATATAGATATAGCATTTGCAATTGATGAGGCTGCGCTCTCACCTTGAACTAAAACATCGTAAATATCAACTTCTAATGCTCTATATCTAGTTTGTGCCACTCTTAGCATATCTTGTAGGGCCGCACCCGTTGCCGAAGTTATAAAGGCTATTTTTTTAGGAAATTTTGGAAGAGTTTTTTTTATACTTGGCTCAAAATAACCCTTAGATGAGAGCTTTTTCTTTAACTGCTCATAAGCAAGGGCTAACGCTCCTTGCCCTGATGGCTCAATGTTAAAACAGTTTAACTGATAAGCTCCACGAGGTTTGTAAAGAGTCAAAGCTGCATTTATAATAACTTTCATTCCCTCTTCAAGACGGAACTTTAACTTTGTTGCATTTCCTCTAAACATCACAGCACTGATGGTTGAGTCTCTGTCTTTAATGCTAAAATAAACATGACCAGAGTTGTGAAAGGTAATGCGAGAGAGTTCTCCCTCGACTAGAACATGACTAAAACTAGTCTCTAAAAGAGTCTTGATCTGCTCGTTTAAGTTTGAGACTGAGAGTATATTCATACCTTAGACTTTAGTCTTTCTCGCTATGATGAGTGTTGAAATATCCATAGAAAAACTTTTTGTATAAAGAATCTCAAATCCAGCATCTTTTAACTCATTTTGCATATTTTCTACTGTTGAGAAATCTCCAATAGAGTTTGGTAAGTACTCATAAGCCTCTAAATTTTTAGATATAAATCCACCTACTTTTGGCAAGATCTTATTCATATAAAAATCTCTTATGCGACCAAGTATTGATGGGTTTTCATTTTTCATAAACTCTAGAATTATAACAAGACCATTATCTTTTAAAACTCTGTTAAACTCAACTAGAGCCTCTTTTCTCTCTACTACATTTCTAATACCATATGTGATACTTAAAAAGTCAGAACTTGCATCTTGAAGTGGGATCTCTGTAGCTTTTGAAATATGGTAGTTAAATTTAGGAAATTTCTTTCTTGCAACATCAACCATACCAACAGATGGATCTACTCCGACAATCTCACCAACTGCGATACCTGCCACTTCAGATCTACTCTTCCAAAAGTTCATCATATCGCCAGTTCCACAAGCTACATCTACAATTTTATCTATTGAGTCTTGTGCATAAAACTCATAAGCCAAATCACAAGCCTTGCGTCTCCAGCTCTTGTCAACTCCCATACTCATAACACGATTTGCAGTGTCATATGTTGGTGCTATATTGTCAAACATCGAGACTATTTTTTCTTGTTTTTCTTGCTTTTGTACATTTTCTTTTTGCATATTAAATTTCCCTTTTCATCCACAGTATTATATCTTTGTCTTCTTGGTTTGTATATAAAATCTCAAAGCTTGTCTTTGCTTCTTCAAACCCATTTTTTCCACCCATAGTAGGAGCTAAAAAACATAAATGATAATCAACTATATCTTTGGTGAGTTCAAACATAGCAAAACTACCTTCTATCATGATATTTTTATAGTTTTTAATTCTGCTAAGATTATCCTCTACATAAACCTCTCGTGATGGCACACCAAAGAGTGGTATGTTTTTATCAAAATTAGTACTTTTAGAGAGTATCAAAACATCTGGAGCCTTGCCTTGTACTAACCTTGAATCAAGCGTAGGTCTATCTTCTCTTACTGTATTACCGCCAATGATAAGCAAGTCACAAACATCTCTCATAGCATGAACTTTTACTCTTGAGCTTTGTGAGCTAATTGTGCCACAATCTGTAGTAGCGTTAAGTCTTTGAGCCCATTTAAAAAATATAAACTGATCTTTATTAAATCTTTTAAATGGCAAGATAAGGTCTTGTGCTCTTTTTTGCAGGCTTGTGTATTTCACATCAACTCCACTTTTAAGCATTATTGAAGCTCCAGCAGATGCAATTACATTTGCATCAGCTACGCCAATAAAGACTTCTTTGATGCCAAGAGATGAGATAAGTGAGGCACAAGATGGAGTTTTACCTATATGCGAACATGGTTCAAGTGTACTATAAAGTGAGATATTTTTAAAGCAGTTATTGTTATTAAGAAGTAGATAGTTGTGGATCTCGCTTGAATCTACAAGATCTAAGATCTTAGCATCATTTGTGAGTTTAAAGTAAGCACTACGAAGAGCCAAGACCTCTGCGTGAGGCATTCCTGCACATTTGTGAGCTTCTATTGCTAAGATCTCTTTATTTGCCCCAACAGCGACACAACCTACTGCAGGATTTGGATATGTTAAGCCTTGATATTTCCAAGCCTCATCTATTGCAAGAGACATAAAAAAATTATCATCTATTAGCATAGTGTTATCCTAGAGTTTTTCCCTACCACTCAAAGTAGGTTCTAGCTTTTTTTATGTCGTTAAATTCAAATTCTACTAATTCAGCATCAACTACAACAAATAGTTTTGAGCCCTCTACTTTTTGTAAAAGCCCCCTGATTTTGTCTTTTTCTTTGCCAAAAGATATATTTTCACCAACAGACATTTTAAAATGATCTAGAGTTGTGAGTTTTCTCTCAATACCAGGGCTTCCAACTTCTAATCTATACTCACCTGAGACAGGAGGAGTAACATCAAGAAGTGGAGATATAAGATGAGTAAGCTCTACACAATTTTCAAGACTAACACCAGCTCTTTTACCATCTACAATCTCTTTAGATATTACACTAACGCGGTATATTGTCTCATCACCCTCACTTACGACTGCAGCATCATATAGCTCAAGATCAAGTGAAGAGACTAAAGACACTATATCACTATGTAAACTCACTGTTCTTCCTTTGCTATTTTTTTAAACAACTCTTCTAAATTTTGGAATTTTTCAAATTGTGTATCAAACTCAAATGTGAGCTTAGGACATCTATACCAACCTTGATCTTTTAGGCAAAAGTCTTCTACTATAGGTCTAGCTTTGTTTAGTTGATTTAAGTATGTTGTTTTTTGGCTCTCTGAATACTCATTTGGGTTTATATAGACCTTAGCATCACTTCTTCCACGAGAGCATTTTACTTCTAAGACTTCTAAATCATGAAGCCTTTTATCATTCAATTGTCCCAAAGCTTCAGGAATCAACTCTAATAATATTGACTCCATTCTTTTGAGTTTTATTTGGGCTTCATTCATAAACTAAACTTATCCTTTTTTCTTAAAAATTCTATAGTGAAACTTTTTGTTCTATCTTTTTAAATGTTTCTATAGTATCGCCTACGATTACATCATCATAACCGCTAATAACTACACCACACTCATAACCATTACCAATCTCTTCAACATCATCTTTAAAACGTTTTAATGAAGTTAACTCGCCTTCATAAATAACCACGCCATCACGGATGACACGAACCATTCCACCACGAACAAGCTTACCATCTACAACAACACATCCAGCAACCATTCCTTTAGGTATCTTAAATGTATCTCTAACTTCTGCTTGACCTGTGTTTTCTTCTGTAAACTTCGGAGCCATCATACCAGTTAACATAAGAGTAATATCATCTAAAAGTTTATAGATAATAGAGTAAGTTCTAATATCTACATTTTTCTGTTTTGCAAGTGCTTTTACACTTCCTGTAGGACGAACATTAAAGCCTAAAAGCACACAATTTTCAGAGTTTGAAACTAGTTCAACATCATTTTCAGTAATCCCACCAACACCACTTGAGATGATATTGATTTTTACTTCATCGTTTCTAAGTTCACTTAGTGAAGCTTTAAGTGCTTCAAGAGTTCCGTGAACATCTGTCTTTAAAACAACTTTGAGCGATTTTAATTTGCCCTCAGCAATCATAGAAGTCATATCTTCAAGAGTTGATTTTGTAGAGTGAGATAGTTCTTTGTGTCTGTCATATTCATGACGTTTTTGAGCGTACTCTTTAGCCTCTTTTTCATTCTCCATTGCCATCATAACCTCACCTGATGCAGGAACTTCATTGAGTCCTACAACAACTGCTGTATAGCTTGGTAAAATTGTTTTTATTTGTTTATTGTTTTCATCGATTAGAGCTTTAATGCGACCATAAGAACTTCCACAAACAACATAATCTCCAACTTTTAGAGTACCATTTTGAACAATTACAGTAGCAACTGGCCCACGACCTTTTTCTAGTGAAGACTCAACAACTGTAGCCTTAGCCATAGCATTTTCGTTTGCACGAAGTTCTAGTACTTCAGCAGTTATAAGGATGTTTTCAAGTAGATCATCTATTCCCATTCCACTTTTTGCAGATACTGGGATAAACTCTACATCTCCACCCCAATCAACTGGACTTATGCCGTGTTCTGCCATTTGACCCTTAACCATATCTGGTTGAGCTGTCTCTTTATCCATCTTGTTTAGTGCTACTATAACTGGTGCACCTGATTCTTTTGCTATTTTTATAACTTCAAGAGTTTGAGGTTTAACACCATCATCAGCAGCAACCACAATAACTATAATATCTGTTACATCTGTACCACGTTGACGCATATGTGAAAATGCAGCGTGACCCGGAGTATCTAAAAATGTAATAGCTTCACCATTTTGTTGTACTGTATAAGCTCCAATATGTTGTGTGATTCCACCAGCTTCACCCTCAGATACTTTTGCTTTACGAATAGCATCAAGAAGTGAAGTTTTACCATGGTCAACGTGACCCATAATAGTAATAACAGGAGGTCTTTTTGTAGCATTTGAATCTTTTTCTATATCCTCTGCTAAATCTTCTTCATAGTTAAATGCATCTTTTGGATCTACAATTGTGACTTCAACATCAAACTCTTCACTTAAAATCTCAATCTCATCATTTCCTAAAAAGTCATTTTTAGTCATCATAAGCCCTAGATCAAAAAGAACTTTTATAACCTCTGACATTGGACGCTTTAGAGCTTCTGCAAACTCATAAACACGAATGTCTTCAGGAATTTCTACATGAGTTACTATCTCTTCTTCTTGATTTGGTTTTATGTATTTTTTTCTTTTATCACGAGAAACTCTTCTACCACGAGGTGCTTGTCTTTTGTTTGCATTTCTTCCAGCTGGTTTTGGAGCGCGAGGCTTTCTAGGCTCTTCTGCAGGAAGAGGTGCTCTCTCTGTTGAGTTTAAGTCTAATAAAGTAACTTGATCATCCATATCCATAGATACTTCACTCATAGATCCACCAAAAATATCTATTCTAGTTCCACTATCTTTTTTTCTAGTAGGTGCGCCACTACTTTGTCTTGATTTTTTCTTCTGAGCTAACTCTTCTAAAACTTCAGCACTAACCTTGCCATACGATGATACTGATGTTACAGATGCTTGTTTTTTAGGAGCTTCATAAACTTCTTCTTGTTTAGGCTTTCTCTTCTTAACAATCTTTAACCCAGTTTTTTTAATCTGGCGAACTGCTACTGGCTCAACTACTTTAATAGAGCTAGTATTTTTATCTGTCTTGATTTGAGCTTTATCTTTTGCACTCTCTTCTTTATCAGTATCAACTTTTTGTGTATCTACTTCAGAAACCTCACCCTTTGGAGCTTCTTTTTTGATTGTTTCTTTAGTCTCTTTTACTGAACTCTCAGTTTTTTGTGATTTTTCTTCTACAACTGGAGCATCTTTTTGCTTTGGAGTATCACTTTTTGCTTTTGGAGATTCTTTTTCTTTTGAAGTTTCTTGAGTTGGTTCGCCATTCATAATAAAATTAGCCAATCCCTCAGCTTGTTCCATAGTAACAACGCTTTGTGCTGATTTTACTTCAAGACCCATTTTTTTCGCTTTTTCTAAAACATCTTTCGAAGCAATACCAAGCTCTTTGGCAATTTCGTGTACTCTAACTTTTTCTATCATCAGTGATGATCTCCTTTAGTTTGTTTATCAATCTATCTCTATCCGGACTTTTGCATTGACGCATAAGCGCTTTAGTCACTTGTTTCTCAGATAAGATACATTCATGGCATAAATAAAAACTTCTTCCATAACCTTCAAATCTTTCTAATGAACCATCAGTACATTGAAGTCTCAGCATCTTACTTTGTGAATCTCTGGCTCTACAAGAGACACACATTCGAAGAGGTTGATGAAATTTTTTCGCCATTATATCTAAATCTTACTTGAATTAACAGAGATTATCTCTCTATTATCAATCCATCGTTATCAAAATCCAAAATTTTCACATTAAAATCTAAAAATTTTTGACTTAGCTTGTTTGCAATCATTGCAGCATCATCATCATATGCCATAGAGAAAAATGTCGAGCCACTCCCTGAGAGTGTACTCATCAAGGCCCCACTCTCATAAGCTGTTTTTTGAACAGAAAAAAGTTCTGGCAAAATTTTCATTCTAGCTTTTTGATGAAATCTATCTTGAGTGGCGAGTTTTAACATCTCCCAATCTTCATTGAAAAAAGCTCCAACAGTTAGTGCCGTATGAGATAGATTGAAAATTGCATTCTCTTTTGAGTAAGATTTTGGCAAAAGTGTTCTAGCTTTTGCTGTATTTATAGGCTTGTTTGGAATAGTTACTATTGCCTTTATATATGATGGAAGATGTTTTTTTTGTGAAAAAACTTTATTTTTCTCCACCGCTGCAACATTAAATCCACCCATAACAGCAGGAGTAATATTATCAGGATGTGATTCATAAAAAAGCGCATGATTTAAAATTCTTCTTTTAGAGACTCTAATTCCAGCTGCTTCATGTGCACTTGCAATTGCACTAACAATAACAGCAGATGAGCTCCCGAGTCCTCTAGACATTGGGATCTGGTTATAAAAAGTAAACTTAAAATTTTGTTTTTTTTGAGTTAGTCTGTTGTAGTGATCGTTAAAGATACTCACAAAAAGGTTATTACCTTTTAGTCTTGGGTTATTTTCTCCCTCGCCTTTTATGCTAACACTAAAAAACTTTGATGGATGAAACTCCACTTTGTTTCTTAGATCAACGGCTAAACCTAAAGAGTCAAATCCTGGTCCTAAGTTAGCACTTGTTCCTGGTACGCTTATTATCAATTATTTTCCTATCCAACAGCACCGATGCCATAAATCGGGGTAACTGTTGTGCTAAACTCTTTATACTCAAGCAGATCTGGGAGCTTAAACTCCATTATTGGTGCTATTTCTAACTTACGAGTCGTAATTTGTGATGAAATTTTAACGAAACATAGCTTTCCAATCGCTTTTATAGGTTCATTTTTATTAAAATAAAAAGCATCTGTAGCAAAAAGTGGGATATTTTTTAAAATACTAAGTGATTTTAAAAATATATACGCTACTTTTATAGCCATAAAACTTCCAGGTCCATTTGCATAGAAGAGCTTTTTTACATGAAATCTTTTAAAAATATCTTGATATATCTTTGGTAAAACTTCCGAACTTTTCTCATGACTCTCTATAGTCTCTATAAGCTTTGTATCTTCATAGATCCCAACTTGTATTGGCGAAGAGAGAGCTATTAAAACAACATCTACATCTCTCAAGCATATGCCTTCTCAAGCTCAGCTGTTTTCTCTCCAACTAGCTCTATAACTTCATAATTCTCAGCAGAGCTAAGTAGTTCTAATGTTAGCTTATGATTTAAGTCATGACTTCCAGCCATTGCCTCATAGTTGCCTACAAAGTTCATCCCTATCAAAGACATATCACCTATAGCATCAAGAATTTTATGTCTTACAAATTCATCAGGAAATCTCAAACCCTCAGGATTTAAAATCTTTTTATCGTCTAATACTACTGCATTTTCAAGAGTTCCGCCAAGAGCTAAACCTTTTGAACGAAGATACTGGACTTCATGCAAAAATCCAAAAGTTCTAGCTCTTGCTATCTCTTTTTTATAACTCTCTTTTGTAAATTCTAAGACATACTCTTGTTTTTTGATGACAGGATGTGCAAACTTAATAGTAAAGTCATATTTGAGATCAGGTGAAGGAGATAGTTTTACATACTTTTCACCCTCTTGAACAATCACTTCTTTTTTAATCCGCATAACTTTTTTTGGTTTGTCTAACTCTTGTATGCCAGCTTCATCTAAAAGCATACAAAAACTGGCACTACTTCCATCCATAACTGGAACTTCATCTGCATCTACAATAACTTTTAAATTATCAATTCCATAAGCATAAACAGCTGAGAGCATATGTTCTATTGTAGAGATTACAACTCCATCTTTACCAATAACTGTAGCCATTTTAGTATCTACAACATTTTCTGGAATAAGTGCAATAGCTACATCAACATCGCTTCTATAAAAAATAATCCCGCTATTTGATTCTAATGGTTCTAACCTCAGACGAACAGGTGTTCCTTTATGCAATCCAATTCCAACTAATTCTACGGGTTTTTTTATAGTAGTTTGATACATATTATCTGTCTCCTTGAAGAGGAACAAGTCCCTCTTCAATTCCTCTCACTGAAGCTACGCCTACCGGCGAGATGTTACTATCTCTGTCTCCTTGAAGAGGAACAAGTCCCTCTTCAATTCCTCTCACTGAAGCTACGCCTATCGGCGAGATATTATTTTGTAAAATGAGTGAGTTTGTCATTTTTATCCTTTGAGTAAAAAGCTACTTTAGCTTCTATCTATAACACTTTTTGCTGTATCTATTATATCTTGTATATTTAATTTCATCCACTCTTTATCCATCCACTCAGCAGGACGAACCTCTATACCTTGAACTAAAACACCAAAATGAAGATGATCTCCCATAGCGTAACCACTTTTACCTGTATTTGCTATATTTTGTTTCACTTTAGTTTTTTCACCAACACTTACTTTTACACTAGAACAATGTCCATAAAGTGTATAAAGTCCTAAACCATGAGAAATTATTGGCATATGACCATAGATCCCATTATAATCAGCGAAGACTACATCTCCACCATTTTGTGGTTTTATTTCTGCATGAGCATTACTTGCCATATCTAAACCTAAATGATACGATTCGCTTATATATTCATTTTGATAAGAGTATTTTCTATGATCTCCAAACGAAGCAACTACCTGTGCATTTTTCAAGGGATACATCTCATTTATTTTGAAGTCACTTATCATCTCAGTTGAGACTTTTGAAGTTATTTCATGTATCAACTTCTCATTTTTAAATCTTACATCTTCATTTATAAGCTTAAACTGAGCTATAGAATCACTAACTCCCCTAGTCTCAACAAACTCCTCTGCTAGTTCTGCTATCTTTCCTTTTAAAAAGTTGTCACTTAGTTTTATATTTGAGACTCTGTATTTTTTTTCTTTTATATATAGTGGTACGTATGATTTACTTTCATTAGAAGCATAATCATCTGCAACTATCGTTGCTTTAAAATTTTGTTCTGTTACAGGCCATGCAAGCAACGAAACATAGTAACCTTCTTTATAAAAGGGTTGTGGTATAAACTTTTTACCAAAGCTTGTTTCTATATATATATCTTTTAAGTTATCATCATTTACTTTAAATATAACAAGAGCAGAACCACCTTTTGTTATCTTATAAGAGTGGCTAATTATTGAGAGTTCTGGTCTTTTTTTATCAACTTTTAATTCAAATTCTTTTACAACTTTGTTGCCTTTTAAAAAATTCCACTTACTAGAATCTGTCGCTTCAACTATTACTTTAATGCTCTTATCTTTCATACCATAAGCACTTCTAGGAGGCTCAACTTCGAGTTGAATCTGTTTTTTTGGAACTATTAGTTTTTCATGATGAAGAGTGTTTTGCTCATCTTTTGTTTTTAAAACTACACTATACGATCTGATGCCACTTGCATCATCTATTTCAATCATTAGTGGTTTTTTCAAGTTCCAGTAATTATTTGTTTTCATTGTTATAGTTGGGGTTTCTCTCTCAAACATTGAAGACGAATAGACATAAATGCCCGCTACTACTATCAAAGCCAATATCAGCTTAACACCCAGTGAAGAATTTCTTTTTGACAACTATCTTTCCTTAATTTTTATAATTTCATTTTTACTATCTAAAAGAACTGCAAGCTCTACCAAAGGAAGATGTAGTGCTTCTTTTAAAACCTCATCGCAATCTTTTATACTAGCTCCGCTTGATTTCAAATCATCATCGCGTATTGTAAAGATTGCTGCTTTTGCGTTGTTTTGTAATATCATAGACTTAAACATTAAAGACTTTAGTCTAAGGAGTGCAAGAGACTTTGTTTGAAGTAAGCCTTTTGTGCAAAGTTTATACTCAGCGCCGATATCTATTAGCTCCTTAGCCATAGCAAAAACCATGCCATTGGCATCAGGAATTAAAAAGCCTTCACTCTCTTGAAGTAAGCTAGCATAGAGTGCTGTAGCCATTTTTTTGTTGATTTTCTCTGATTTACCTTTTAAATATGTAAAAAACTCTAAAGAAGTAAAATCCATCTCTATAGTAAGATCTGCACTTAAGATTTTTTTTGATTTAATCATTTCAAACCACGGTAAAAAAGAGAGGCTTGCATCTAAGTTCTCATCTTCACAAATAAGACTAACACTCTTGTGTTGCATCAATACATAAGTGTATAAAGCACAAGAAAGAGCTAGATTTTTTGCATCTGTAACTATCATTACTTTTTTTGCTTTTGCTATTTTGTTTAAAATATTTATCTTATTGCACATTTGGGATTGTACACTATTTTTTATTCATCTTATAAACATACGCTAAAACTTCAGCTACTGCTGCAAAAAGTTCTTCTGGTATCTGTTTATCTATCTCAACATCCTTATACAGAGCTCTTGCTAATGGAGGGTTTTGATAGACATGGACACCATTTTCTCTTCCTATCTTTTTAATTTGTTGAGCGATATTATCCATACCTTTAGCCACCACAAATGGTGCTCTTTTTGACTCTTCATACTTTAATGCTACAGCGTAGTGAGTCGGATTTGTAATGATTACATCAGCATTTGGAACTTCTGACATCATTCTCTTTCTTGCTGCTTGCATCTGAATTTGGCGAATTTTTCCTTTTACCAATGGATCTCCATCCATATTTTTCATCTCATCTTTGATCTCTTGTTTGCTCATCTTCAGTCCATCAAAATATTGTTTTCTAACAATAATAATATCTATAATTGCAAAAACAAAAATAATAAAAAGCATAACAAAAGCAAGAATAATTGCTTTATCTCTAAGCCATAAGAGTTGATCACCTAGACCAAAAAGTGCAACTGTTGGGAGTTCAAGTATAAAGTAAAAGAAAAATACAAAACCAATACCTAAAGTTGTAAAAGACTTAAAAGTAATTTTAATACCTTCTATTAGTTTTTTAAGTGAAAAGAGATTTTTCATCCCCTTGATTGGATTTAACTTACTAAACTTTGGCTCAATAGCTTTGATAGTAAACAAAAAACCAAACTGCGACAGAGCTGCTACAACACCAGCCACAGCAACTGAAATTGCTACTGGCATAATGATTAAGAGAAACTCTTTTATAGTTACAATGGCAATATCTAGCATAAAAAGTTTATCTAATGGAGTTCCTACAAGTGAGAAGTAGTACTTAAAGAGACTTAAAACATGTGCAGCCATATAAGGAAAAAGCATCAAAAAGGCTAATATAGCCACAAAAAGAGTTACAACTCCAGAAGCATCCTGAGATTTTGGAACATTCCCCTCTTTCCTGGCATCTTCTATCTTTTTGGAGGTGGGTTCTTCTGTTTTTTCAGCATCATCAGCCATTTAAGTCTCCTAGAAGAACACACAAAAAACCTAAGATAGGTTTTACTTTAGTATCATAGCGATTAACGTAAAAAAAGGGACTTGTTCCTTTTTTGTTCAAATGGTAACACTCTTCTGTTATTTGTGCATCATCTGCCATTTAAATCTCAATCAATCTTCATTGACAAGTCTATCCAATTAGCTTGATGGATTAGCGCTCCACTGCTTATGGCGTCTACTCCAGTTTTAGCATAAGCCTCTATTGTCTCAAGTGAGATATTTCCACTAGCTTCTAGTAAAATATGAGAAAAATTCTCATCTCTAAAAGCTACTACTCTAGCTACCTTCTCAGGTAACATATTGTCGCACATTACAATGTCAGCACCGCTCTCCATTGCTTCTTTTGCCATTTCATAAGTCTCAGCTTCAACTTCTATGTTTGCAGTAAAGGGGATTTTTTTTCTTGCTTTTGCGATGTAGTCTTTTAAGTTTTTGATAGTCTTTAAGTGAGTGTCTTTTATCATAAGTGAGTCATCTAAACCCATACGATGATTTACCGCTCCGCCGATTCTTGTGGCGTACTTCTCAAAGACTCTTAGATGCGGTCTAGTCTTTCTAGTATCAAGCAGTTTGACACCGTAAGGTTTTACTATATCTGCATATTTTTTCGTAAGTGTGGCTATTGAACTTGCGTGTAAGAGCATATTGAGAAATGTTCTCTCTATGCTTAAAATTGTGTGTGAGTCTCCACTTAGTGTGGCTATAACATCTCCACAAACAAAACTTTGCGAATCGCCTTTATGCCAGATAATCTCAAAATTTTTGACCTCACTAAGCGCATTTAAGTAAAGCTCTCCAGCTACAACCCCATCACTCTTGGCTATAATCTTAGCCTTTGCATCTACACTTGCCTCTACCATTGCATATAAATCTCCACGACCTATATCTTCTTTTAGCGTGGCTAATACAAACTCTTTTATCATAGTGCTAACATTCTCTCTAGTGCAATTTTTGCCCATTTTTGGGTCTTCTCATCGATCAAAATCTCATTTAGAGGCTCACCATCATCTATTGATTTTAACGTTAGATACAAATCTTCTAAAGTTGTCTCATTCATAGTTGGACACTCTGGTTTTGTAGATGAGAGAACATATGTGTTTTTAGATCTTAGACGATTAACAAGGTTAAATTCTGTTCCAACTGCCACCTTCTGATCTAGTGGTAACTCTTTTATATACTTTATAAGTTGAGAAGTAGATCCCACAAAGTCCGCTGCATTACAAATTGCTGGATCACACTCAGGATGAACCGCTATTAAGATACCTGGATATTTTTTACGGTAAAAATTTACATCTTCTACAGTAAATAGTTGGTGGACTGAGCAAAAGCCGTTATAACAGATAATATCTGCATCGCTTGGATCTTTACCATCTCCTATTACACAAGATCTTAAGCCCATTTGATTTGCTATGTTTTGACCTAAACATCTATCTGGAACAAAGAGGATTTTTTTACCCTCTCCCATCGCAGTTGTAATAATAGTCTTAGCATTTGAACTTGTACAGACCATACCACCCATCTCGCCCACTTTTGCTTTTACATCAGCGTTTGAGTTTATATAGGTAATGGGCATAATATCTTCTTTTTTAATCCCGTGGTCTTCTAGAAACTTAACTGAATCATCATAGTACATGGAGTCAATCATTCTAGCCATAGCACAGCAAGCTGCTTTTGGCATCACAACTCTTTTATGAGGAGATAGTATTTTTACACTTTGTCCCATAAAACCAACACCACTAAAGACAACAAACGCAGCATTATCATCTCTTGTCTTTATAGCAAGTTCTAGCGAATCCCCTGTGATATCCGCCATCTCAAAGACTTCATCTCTTTGGTAAAAATGTGCAACAACAGTCACATCTAATTTCTTTTTTAACTCAATAATTTTTTGTTTTAATTCTTCATTAGTAAACTTCAACCAACTTCCCTTAGTTTTTAATTTCAAGATTATATCGAATTTTATAAACTTATAACTATATTTAAAGTAAAATACCACAACTAATATTTGAGGTTTTTATGGAATTTTTGCTAAATACAAATGTACAGTTTTTTATAGTTGCTTATCTAGTTGGAGGCATACCTTTTGGCTTGCTTTTAGCTAAAAAGTTTGCTGGAGTTGATGTTAAGAGTAGTGGTAGTAAAAGCATAGGTGCTACAAATGTTTTAAGAGTTGTAAAAGAAAAAGATCCACTCCTTGCAAAAAAGTTAGGCGCTGCTACTTTGGCACTAGATGCTCTAAAAGGTATCGTGGTTTTAGCTATTGCTTACTTTGTAGGATTGAGTGAAGCTACACTTTGGGCTATTGCAGTTTTGGCTGTTATTGGGCATTGTTTTAGTCCCTATCTCGGGCTTGAGGGTGGAAAAGGAATCGCGACTGGTTTGGGTGTAATGGCATTTATGCTTCCACTTGAGACCATCATCGCTCTTGTAGTTTGGGCTATTGGGGCTAAAACTATCCGCATCTCTTCTATATCTTCACTTACTGCGGTGGCTTCGCTTCTTGTTGCTAGTTTTATCATTCATCCAGAGATGGCTCATGCTCCTGTTGTTTTTATAGTGTTTATTCTTTTTTATAAACATATTCCAAATATCATTCGCCTCTTTCAAGGACAAGAAACAAGAGTAGTTTAAATGACTATACATATAGAAGATCTTAAATTTGAGTGCATTATTGGAATCTTGGATTTTGAAAGAATTAAACCACAGGATGTCATAGTAAATATTTTGTTAGAGTATAACTATAAAAATGGCTTTATTAATTATGCTCAAATAGTCCAAAAAGTAAAAGATCTTATGATAAAAAGTGAATTTTTACTCATAGAAGATGCTCTTGAGGCTATAAATTTAAACTTAACTAAAGAATTCGCTGCCATAAATAGTATCAACATCAAAATCACGAAACCCTCGATTTTAAGGGATGTAAAGGTCAGTGTTAGTAAACATTACAATCCCCAATCTTAATTATAAGTTAAAGAATTATTAAAAATAATTGAAAAATACTTTAAACTTAGCTAAAAATATGATATCATTTCGCAAATATTCACTTATAGGAAAAAATTGATGCGAATTCTTATTATAGAAGACGAAGTTACACTAAACAAGATGCTAGCTGAGGGATTAAAAGAGTTTGGTTACCAAAGCGATGTAGTAGAGACTCTTAAAGATGGAGAGTACTATCTTGATATTCGTAATTATGATTTAGTTTTAATGGATTGGATGCTACCAGATGGTAACTCTGTTGATATTATCGGCGATATAAAAACAAACACTCCAAAAACAGTAGTAGTAGTTTTATCTGCAAGAGATGACAACGAGAGCGAGATAGAAGCTCTAAGAAGTGGTGCTGATGACTACATCAGAAAGCCTTTTGATTTTGATGTTTTGATAGCTCGTATTGAGGCTCGCCTTCGTTTTGGTGGAAGCAATATCATAGAGATTGAAGACTTAATTATAAACCCTGAAGAGGAAAAAATCACTTATAAAGAGATAGATATAGAACTAAAAGGTAAACCTTTTGAAGTTTTAACTCACCTTGCTCGCCATCGTGACCAAATAGTCTCAAAAGAGCAACTACTTGACGCAATCTGGGAAGAGCCAGAACTTGTTACTCCAAATGTTATTGAAGTTGCAATCAACCAAATTAGACAAAAGATGGATAAACCTCTAGGAATAACAACTATAGAGACTGTTCGTCGTCGTGGTTATCGTTTTTGTTTTCCAAAAGAGATTCACTAACTACTATACTAAATGAGCTTCTGCTCATTTAGATAAATCATTTAACTCCCAAAACTTCATTTTAGATATAATTTCACACATTTAACACTAGGCTTATTTATGTTTTTAAAAAGAAGTATCCGTATAAACTTTCTCATTCAACTCATCTTTGCATCTATGTCATTAATATTTATCTTTTCATCATTTTTATATCTTTATATTGAGAACTCTATATATGATGAAAAACGCGAAGAATTACAACAATACGCAAAAAACATAGCAAATAACCAATCTCTTTTTCATGTAGATTCTGATACTCCAGATGCACTACTTGGCATAGAAGTAGAAGTCATCCAAATTAAAAGATTAAATCAAGATATAGATCTTTATGAAAGTACAAAAAACAAACAAACGTACTTGACTCTTATCTATCCTTTTAATTTTGATGAACTTAGCTACCTAAAAATCACTAAAAAGATAACTTCTACGAAACTTCTTCTTAGTAAGATTTTACGTTATATTTTTATAATAAATATAGTAGGTTTTATTCTTGTAATCATCTATGCTATAACCCTTTCAAAGATGCTTATCTCACCTATTCAAACCATTAGTTTAAGGCTCTCAAACATGAACGAGCATCTTATGCGTCCTATAAAAGTAGAAGAGTTACCTCAAGAGTTTGAGCAATTAGGAAGCACTATAAACCATCTTATCTCTAGGATACAAAACTTTGTTAAGTATCAGAAGGAACTCTTCATCGGAACTGCTCATGAGTTAAAGACTCCCTTAGCAGTTATAAAGCTTAAAAACCAAGTTACACTCATAAAAAAAAGAACTCCAGAGGAGTATATAGAGGCTCTAAATGTCACAAATAAAACTATAGATGAGATGAATATTATAGTCTCAAATATTTTAAATATTGGTCGTCAAGAGGGTGCTCAGCTTGAGAAACCTATAGAAGTTGATGTGATAGCACTTTTGCGTGAAAAAGCAAATGATTTTGTTTTACTCGCTAAAAATGAGGGAAAAAATCTTCATATACACTTTGAACCAGATGGATTTATGGCAACAATACAGGTATCTCTTTTAAATCAAATAGTTCAAAATTTTCTACAAAATGCACTAAAATTTACACTAAAAGATAGAGCTGTGACTCTAAAAAGTTCTCAAAATGAATTTGGATTACTTATAGAAGTTATAGATGAAGGCTGTGGGATAGATGAAAGTGTTGATCTTTTTGCTCCATTTAAGCGACAGGGAAATAAATCTGGTGTAGGACTTGGTCTATTCTTGGCAAAAAGTGCAGCTGATGCACTAGGTGCAAAAATAAGTGTTAAAAACAGAACAGATGGAGTAGATGGAACAGTCTCATCATTAGAGTTAAACTCAAAATTGTCATGTATACTTCCTAAAAGCTAGTTAGTTTAAAAGAAGATAAAGCTTTAATCTGATATAAATCGGACACTAATATATAGATAATAATTTATATAAAAGATTACTATAAAATATAAGGTTTTTGAATGGCTCTACTAATAAATGATGAGTGTATTGCATGCGATGCATGTCGTGAAGAGTGTCCAACTATAGCTATAGAAGAGGGTGATCCAATCTACTATATAGATCCAGATAGATGTATTGAATGTGTCGGTATATATGATGAACCTGCTTGTATTTCTGTATGTCCTGTTGATTGTATAGTCTTAGATAAAGACAATGTAGAATCTATCGCTGAGTTACAATTTAAGTACAAAAATCTAAAAGACGAAGAGTAAAGTCTTCTCTATGTCAAAACGAGTAGCTGTCATAGACATAGGTTCTAACTCAATTAGGTTGGTTGTTTATGAAAAAACTTCTCGTTTTGCCTTTCATCTACTAAATGAGTCTAAAAGTAAAGTTAGACTCTCCCAAAATGCTTATCAAAACAATGGAAACCTCTGTGAAGCTGCAATGAGTAGAACATTAGACACTCTAAGAGATTTCTTGAGTATCATAGCCTCATACAAAGCCAGAAAGACTCTTTGTATTGCCACTTCAGCTCTGCGAGATGCACCAAACAAAAAAGAGTTTTTACATAGAGCAAAAAAAGAGTTAAAGCTCAACATAAAAATCATAGATGGACAAAAAGAAGCATATCTTGGTGCAATTGCTTGTGCCAATCTTCTTCCTGTTCAAAGTAACTCTCTTACTATAGATATCGGTGGTGGTTCAACTGAGTTTGCTCTTATAAACGATAAAGATGTCTCAAACACACTCTCCCTAGATCTAGGCTCTGTAAGGATAAAAGAACTTTTTTGTGATGATAGAAAAAAAGATGAAGCTATAAGCTATATAGATGAAAAATTAAGTGTTTTAGACTCGTTAAATGCCTCTACACTAATCGGTATTGGTGGAACTTTTAGAGCAGTATCTAGCGCAATTTTAGCAAGAAAAAAACATCCACTAAACAAGCTTCATGCCTTTAGTTATAACGCCAAAGAGCTCGATGATTATCTCTCACTAGTTATAGATGCAACAGAAGATGAACTAAAAAAACTAGGCATAAAAGCAGATAGATTTGATGTTATAAAACCAGGCGCTTTAATATTGCAACGAGTCTTAAAAAAACTCTCTATAAAAGATATTATAACTAGTGGTGTTGGAGTAAGAGAAGGTGCGTTTCTTGCAGATTTACTTAGAAACTCTAAAGATAGATTTCCTGAGCATTATAGTGTCTCCACTAGATATATCTTAGACTCTCATATCAGTGAAAAAGCTATTGCTAGCCAGCTAAACTTTCTTGTGAAGAAAATCTTTGATCTTACTCACAAACATCTTGGTATTGATGAGATCTATAGAAGAGATCTGAGTATTGCTGCAAAACTATATCCTTGTGGTAACTCTATTCATTTTTACTCTAAAAATAAACATAGCTACTATATACTTCAAAGTGCGTTGGAATATGGTTTTACGCACAAACAAATAACTCTAATATCTACCCTTTGTAAATATGCCAAAAAGAAACTTCCCACAACTTCTCATGTGCAAAAATATAAAGAACTTCTACCTGAGAGAAATATTTTAAATGCTCTTAACTTCATACTATCTTTAAGCGTCTCTCTTGTAGCTCACAGACCTAGAAATTTAAAATATGATTTTATTTTTGAAGATGGAGTTTTAAATATTAATGCAGATGAATCTCTTCGCTTATGCAAAGAGTCCTTTAATAAACTAGATACTATAGAAAATCTAAAAGTCATTCTTTAATATTAAGAGAATAAAAAAAAACTTTACAGGGATGAAATCTCCCTGCAACTACTTAGCTTCTCTTTAAAATCTCTGTCCCATACTAAACTCAAACGCTGTAGTTTTGTCTCCCTCTTCTTTTGCCAAAGGTTTTGAAAACATAAGCTGAATAGGACCAACTGGAGAAAACCACTCTAACCCTAATCCGTAGCCTCCACGAGAGTATTCGTCTAAAGAACTATCACCTATAAAGCCCCAGTCAAAGTAGGTAACAAGTCTCATTTTTGCTTTTGGGACTAGTGGAAAACTAACCTCGACATTGTTAGAAAAAGTTTGCTTTGCACCTATTCTAGCAATAGTTCCATCAGATCTTACCTCAGTTGGAGAGATTGAATAAGATTCATATCCTCTAACACTTCCCATACCACCCATGTAAAACTTATCTGCGATTGGTAAATAACCAGTGTCCTCTGCATAGTAAAATCTAGCCTTATATCTAAAGATAGCATCAAAACCTACATACTCTTCTAAGCCAGTAAATTTAGCAAAATTAGTTCTACTCTTAAAGAAATCTGCATCACCACCAATCCCTGACTTTTCAAAACCTTGACTTATAGTATATCCTTCTCTTGGAAGGTAATAATCATCTGTATTGTCAAACTTTAGATTTACAAGAATTGAGCTCTTTGTATAACTCTCAAAGTATCTTGGATCTAGTTGTGTAGTACTCGTATCTATATCACTATAGCTATTTTCAGAGAAACTATAACCTAAGTACCCACTAATATGTCTAGTAAATCTATGCCCTATTCCAAGATTTAAACCTTGAGAATCAACACTATAATCATTGTACTCGTAAAATGACTTAAATATAGAGAAGTTACCACTAAAGTCACTATCATTTAGTCTTGGATTAGAGATGTTAAAGGAGTAGTTTTGAGTTCTCTCAGATTTCTCAGCTTGAACTCCCATATCTATACCTGAACCCCAAATATTTCTATCATTTACAGCTACAGTTACTAATAGCCCACCATAACTTCCATATCCACCACCTAGTTGGATATTTCCTGTTGGTGCTTCTTTTACCTTGACGACTAGATCCATAGTGGAGTTATCAACTCTCTTTTCTTCTATGGTATTTCCATCAAAAAAGCCCATTCTACCAAGAGAGTTTCTTGAGTCTTTGAGATCTGTCAAAGAGTACATATCACCAGGTCCTAGATACAACTCTCTTCTGATGATTCTATCTAGTGTTCTATTGTTTCCTGAGATGATGACATTTCTTATCTTTACTTTATCACCAGGCGTGATTTTAAAAACAACTTCAACAGTATGGTCATCTTTGTTCTTTCTTAAATCAGGAACAACCTGAACAAAAGCGTAACTCAGATCTGCGATAAGTGTTTTTATCTTCTCTGCATCATCGCGAAAAGTTTTAATATTAAAAGGCTCACCTACCTCTAAGCTTATAATCTCTCTAATCTTCTCTTCATCTACAACATGCTCAACCTGATGTATTGAGATAGCACTAATATCATAAACTTCACCCTCTTCTATTTGGTAACTCATTTCAGCTGAATAGTGATCAAAGTTTACTCTAGTAAATGGCTCATCAACCTTTGCATCCAAATATCCGTACTGCATATATAAGTCACGGATTCTAAGTGGATCGTATGAGAGATCTAAAAGCTTCATCTCTCCATCATTTCTACCCCAAAACCAGCCCATAAACTGCTTCTCTTTGTTCGCTAAAACATCATTAAAGAGATCACTATCAAGTCCTAAAACACCACTGTAATCTATCTTTTGGATAACTATCTCTTCACCTTCATTTACTATGAAAGTTATTTTTACACTTCCATTATCTAGTATCTCTTCTTCAACTTCAACTACACTATCTATCTTTCCACTTTGAGCTATCGCCTCTTGTATTCTTCTTTTTGCAGATTGAAGTCTCTTTTTGTCATAGAGTGAGCCTTTTTTGATCTGAACAACCGTGTCTAAGATATCTTTATCACTCTCTTTCCAACCCTTTAGTTCAACTTTTGAGATTATAGCTTTTTCTTTAAAATGAAAAGTGAGTTTGCCATCATCAAAATCAGCCCAAACATCATCAAAGTAGCCCTGTTTAAAGTACTTTTTTACAGCCTCATCTACAGTCTCTATATCAACATTATCACCAACATCAAACTCAAGCATTCTAAGAGCAACAGGTTTTGAAATGTGTACCATTCCAACATAATTAATAGACTTTATAGTCATAGCAGATAGGTTTATTGTAAGTAGGGTTAGCAGGATCGCTAAAAATATTCTCATTGAAGTTCCATAGTTATAAAATAAGTGATGATTTTACCTTTTATATGGTTAATCATAAGTTACACGGGCTATAAATTTTGTCATTTGTTACTTTATGATAAACCAAGGATTTAAAAGGTCTTGTTTGTTATATATCATTGGCTTTTTTGTTTTAAAATCATAACTCATTCTTCCTGCTTCTCGCACTATTGCATCCCCAGCAGCTGTATCCCACTCCATAGTTGGAGCAAGTCTTGGGTATATATCAGCACTTCCATCTGCAACCATGCAAAGTTTAAGCGAACTTCCCTTTGAAACCTGCTCAACTTCTTTTGTATCAAGAGAGTTTATAAACTTTTGAGTATCAGATGAAAGATGTGATTTTGATGTTAATACTACAAGTTTGTCTTTTTTATTTTCATTTATATATAGAGGTAATCTTTTCTCGTTTAAATAAGCTCCCTCATCTTTTTTTGCAGCATACATCAAATCTAGTGCAGGAGCATAAACAACACCTAAAACAGGTGTTTCTTTATGTATCAAGGCTATGTTTACAGTAAATTCTCCATTTTTTTTGATAAATTCTTTTGTTCCATCTATTGGATCTATACACCAGTAATACTTCCATTTTTTTCTGACTTTATACTCTACTATACTATTTTCTTCTGAGAGGATTGGAATCTCTGGATATAGACTTAAAAGCGAATTACAAATAATTTCATTGGCTTTGATATCAGCTTCTGTTAGTGGTGAGCTATCTTCTTTATATTCGATCTCAAAATCTCTCTGATAAATCTTCATAATCTCATCGCCTGCAACTTTTGCTATAGTCTTTATATCTTTTAAACTTACGCTATCAAACATCTTTTTATCCTATTTTATAATTGGCTTTAATTATGCCTAAACTTTTTTAAAGAGAGGTTTTTTACTTAAAAATAAGGCTAAACACAAAAAACTCTTGTATAATTTCACAAAAAAAGAATAAATAATGAATATAGCAATAGTAGGTCTTGGACTTATGGGTGGTTCTTTAGCTCTGAGCCTAAAAAAATTGGACTTTGTAAATAAAATTGTTGGAAGTGATCATAACAATGAGCATCAAAAAATCGCACTTGAACTTGAACTTGTTAGTGAAATAGTAAAGTTTGAAGAAGTTTATAATTACGATGTGATCTTTTTAGCTATTCCTGTTGATGGAGTCATTAAAGCTTTACAAAGACTACAAAATGTCTCAGCAGAAACTACCATCATAGATCTTGGAAGCACAAAGTCAAAAATAGTTGCATCTACTCCAGCGTCCATCAGAAAAAACTTTATAGCAGCACATCCCATGACTGGAACAGAGAACTATGGACCAACTGCAGCAATTGAAGGACTATATGAGGATCAAGTTGTAGTGTTGTGTGACTTAGAAGATAGTGGTGAGATCCAAAGAGAAGTTAGTAAAAAAATATTTAAAGCACTAGGTATGAAAAAATACTTTTTAAAAGCAGATGAGCATGATAGACATGCGGCTTTTATTTCTCATATGCCTCACGCTATCTCTTATTCTCTTGCAAATACCGTTATGAAACAAGAGAATAAAAACAACATTATAGCACTTGCCGCTGGTGGTTTTCGTTCAATGAGCCGTCTTGCAAAAAGCTCACCAAATATGTGGGAAGATATATTTAGACAAAATAAAACAAACCTTCTTGAAGCAATAGGACTCTTTGAAGATGAACTTAAGATGCTAAAGAGTTCTATTGAGAAGGAGAACTGGAGTGAGGTAAACAAGACCATGCAAGATGGTTATAAACTCCATGATATTTTAAAATAACAACTACCTTCCTCTTTATAATAAAGGCAAACAAATAGTTGTTTTAAATTCACTTACACAAACTATTTTTGTCTTTATTTCTTAACTAAATATCCTTCATTTTACAACTGCAAAATTCCAAAAAAGATGTATAGTTTCATTTATATTATTTATGTAAAATAAAAGGATTTTAAGTGGGAAATTTAACTGTTAATAGGAAAAAATTAAAGAAGTTTACAATAGATACAAAGCCTATTATGGAGAAGTATTTAACAAAAGTGGATGCAGAGCTTAGTGACTACACTTTTGCTGCAAACTTTATATGGCTTGCAAACACTAGCGGGTTTTACGCTGTTATAAATAAGTGCTTTTGTCTCTTTGTTATGACCGGTGGCGAGCTTACAATGCTACTTCCTCCTTTGGGAAAGAAAAAGAACATCACAGATGCCATAACAAAGTGTTTTGAGATCATGAATGCGAACAACTCTTCACACTACTTCTCTCGTATAGATTATGTTCAAGGCTCGATGGTAGAAGAGTTTATACAAGATGCTGATGAAGCTCAAAGTATGTTTGAGATGCTAGAGTCTTATATAGTTGAGAAAAAATTAGTTGATTATATCTATGAGGTTGAAGCTCTTATTGGTCTTAAAGGGAATAGTTACCATACAAAAAGAACTGAGATAAATAAGTTTATAAAATCCTATCCTGATTACAAAATAGAAGAGCTAGATAGCGTAAAACACAAAGAGGAGATCATGAATCTCTTTGATAAATGGACATCAGATAGAGTTAGATATATGCCAAAAGAAGAAGCAGAAGTTTATTTAGAGGGGATCTATCAAGAGAGAAGTGCAGTAAAGCAGATGTTAAAACACTATATAGAACTCTCTTTAATTGGAATTGTCATCTATATAAATGATGAATTAAAAGGTTTTACTGTTGGAGAGCGTATTAGACTTGACACTGCAACTGTTATTATAGAAAAAACAGACTTTGAGGTTTTGGGATGTGCGCAGTTTATATTTAGAGAGTTCTCTAAAGTCTTAAAAGATCATTATGAGATCACATATATAAATGTAGGCGATGATATGGGTTTTGAAAACCTTCGTAAGGTAAAAATGTCATATCGTCCATCTAAACTAGTTGCAAAATATACAATCTACCAAAAATGAAAATAAGCAAAGCCAAAACATCTGATGTTAGTGCTTTATACAACTTAGAGAGAGAGTTGTTTAACTCTAAAAACTACCCTCTCTCAAAAGCTTCTTTTTATTACCACGCTAAAAACTCTCTTTTACTTTTAGCAAAAGTAGATGATGTCCTTGCTGGATACATTTTAATTCTTATAAAAAGAAAAGATGCAAAGCTTTACTCCATAGGAGTTAAAGAGTCTTTTAGGGGAAGAGGGATCTCAAAAGTTTTACTTCAAAAAGCCTCAAAGCATCTTGAGATCTTAGAATTTAAAAAGTTTATCTTAGAAGTAAGAGTAGATAACATCGTTGCAATATCTCTATATGAAAAAAATGGTTTTAAAATTGTAAAAAGTTTAAAAGCTTTTTATAAAGACGATTGTGACGCTTATGTTATGGAGTTAAACTATGGCGATAAAGAACTATAAAAAGATATATACGGAACTAAACAAAAGCAAATTTTTAAAACTTCAAATCATCGTACTTTTTGTTACAACCTACATAGATTGGGTTATCATGCCTTATGTCACAAAACTTGAAGGTTTGTACCTACCTGTATTTATGATTAGTTTTTTTATGCTCATTGGTGCAACTGATGGCTTGATACAGCCTCTATTTAAAAAGGTGAAGATCTATAACATCTATCTTTTTATAATAATTTTAGATATTATCCAAGTCATTAGCTACTCGCTTTGTAACTATGATATGGTAGTTTTTACATATGTTATTTTGAGTATATTTACACTTCAAGCCATAACTTTTGAAATATCTAGGATCCACACAGTTGACTTTATGAAAAATGAAATAGACATAAAAGACTACCTCATCGTTAGATCTTTTTTTGTCTCTTCTGCCATTATAGGCGGTGCGGTAACTGCGATGATATTTGACTACTTTGGTATTAAACTAACAAGTATGCTCATATTTTTATCGGTTTTAGGAGTTTTTGCAGTGATCATAGAGTATAAATTATACAAAAAGTTTAAAGTTGCATTTGCTAACCTCTCTATTAGCCCTACACTTTAGAGAACTTCAAAGAGGATGCCCTCACTTGTAAGAGTTTGCTCTTTTGTATGGAGCTTAACTACAAGTTTATGCTTTCCTCTTTCTACCCTCCATGCATAAGAAGAGCCTTTTGTTGTAGCTATGAGCTTGTCATTTAAGTACCACTCAATTCTTTTTATATCGCCCTTTTCTTCTATTTCAAATGTGTAGTATTCATATTTGTCTGGGATGCGTGGATCTTTAGCAAGTAGTAAGTTTTTACTAGGTTGTCTAACTATAAATGAACTCTTTTTTTCAGATGGTGCTATAACATTTTCTCTTGCGATCATATACTCATCTACAGTTTTTACACTCTTTTCATTTTCTATGTTTTGTCTCTTTTTTATAAGGTTTGGACTTAAATATAGTGACTCTAAGGCTCTGTTTTCATTTAAAAGTGAAAAGCTCATTCGCACAACATCTGAGGGTCCACTAGCTCCTGTTACTTTGTCCATTTTAGAAAAGTCTAGGTTCCCAAACCATGCTCCAATGCAGTACCTGTCATCGTATGCCACACTCCATGCGTCACGGTAATCGCTTGAAGTTCCTGTTTTTATAGCAGTTTGGTGAGGAAAATTTAGTATGGAGTTGTAGCCAAACTCTTTTGTTCTTGATGATGGATCTGAGAGAATATTTCCCACTAAACTAGCTATGTCTTCTTGTAAAACTCTTTTTCTCTCTTTGTTTTGTGCTTTGTTTGCAAATATAGAGATCTCTTTATAGCTTCCCATCCGTGCAAGTGTAGCATAAGCACGAGTGAGTTCAAGTAGAGATATTTCTGCATTTCCTAAAGCTATGCCATCTCCATAATAGTCTGGATGCTCTTGCAAACTCTCAACTCCAAAACGATTTAAAAAGCTCATAAAGGCTTCAACCCCCACAAACCCAACCGCTTTTACAGCTGGAATATTTAGAGAATTTCCCAATGCTTCTCGCAAACTCACTAAACCATAATGTATGTTGCTATAGTTTTTATAGCCATGAGTTCCAGTTCCCACTCCCTCATATAAAGGTGCATCTTCTATTATAGTTGTAGCCTGCCAACCTTTTTCTATTGCAGCTGCATAAACAAAAGGTTTGAGTGCAGATCCAGGTTGTCTAGGTATTGTTATGGGATCATAACTTGTAAAAGCACTCCGCTTTCCTGCAAACCCAACCACCCACGCCACTACTTCATTTGTATGATGATCTATTACTAAAACAGCCCCATTTTGTACATTTTTCTTCTTTAGTGAGTTTAGTTTTGTATCTAAAATCTTTTGGATCTTACTTTGGTAGTCTCCATCTAGTGTAGTGTGTATTTGGCTCTCAGATTTATCTTGTAGATCTTTTTTTACATAAGAGAGAAAGTGCTGTGCGTTTATGTCTAGCTCTTTTGTTTTGTTTTGTAGTGGCTCTTTTTCTATTGACGCTAAAGTATTTGCATCTATTTTCTCATCTTTATAAAGCCTAGTTGCAAGGTTCATAATAGCACTTTGAAGTCGCTTCTCATACTTACTAGGATCGTACCAACGAGGAGAACGAATAATGACTATAAGAGCTAAGATCTCTTTTTGAGAGAGAGTGTCAAAATCTCGGTCAAAGTAGTAAGATGCAGCTTGTTTAAAACCTTTTCTCTTTGCAGCAAAAGGAACTTGGTTTATGTAAAAGTGTAAGATCTCTGACTTACTTGCATAACTCTCTAACCGCGTAGCATCAAAACCCTCAACCCAACGAGAAAGTAGAGTTCTTGGTCGTGGAATTAGTATGCGCACTACTTGTTCACTAAGCGTACTTGCACCTCGAACTGTTTTAAATGCTTTTATATTTTCAAAAAGTGCTACAGATCTAGCACCCCAATCTACTCCACTATGACTCATAAAGTTTTTGTCCTCAGATGCTAAAAGTGCCTCTATAAAAAAAGGATCAACTTCGTGAAGTTCTAAGAGATCTATGGTGTTAAATTGGTTTAAGTAAGTTGTGTTTAGCCGCTTACCTCTTTTGTCATAAAAGTAGTGTGACTCTTGCGACTCTACAACTCTTTGTAGTGAAGTTGGCAAGACTCCTAAAGAGTTGTATGTCTTTATGCTAAGAGCTAAAATTGCTACAAAAACTATAAAAACAATAGTTAGTCTCATCTTTACTTACTCAATTATAAACAGAGCTGGCAAAGACTTCCCAAAAACATCTGGATCATACATCTGCTCAATATGCGAAGGCATTGCATAAAATTCCCCCGCTGCTATTGCTTGAGCTGTATAACTCAAATGGTAATTTCCAGCACTCAAATAATCGGCATAAAACTCTGCACTAGCTTCTCTTAGCTCTTTATGGTAAAAACCATTAGAGTACCAACCATACTCACTCCACTGTGCTAAGTTATACCATCGAGAACCTTTTGCCATTTTTGCACTACCAAGATTGGCATCGCTACTAGACGCGGTTGCTAAGTTTGTGTTTACAGACTCAAACCCACCAGCTAAAGGATCACTTAAAACTACAAAGTGCTTAGTAGAAGCGTTACTTATATATAGATCTACTCGTACAATGTCGCCTCTTTTGATCTTAAAAGGAGGAGTTAAGAGCTTCCATATACCTTTATCTTTTATTGCATATTCACGGTGGATCTCAAAACCTGCATTAATCTCTTGTGCTGAGGAAATTTTTGGAGCATAAGAGATGCTAGATGTATAGTAGAGACGACCACTTCCCTCTTTTTTTAGAGCGAGTACTTTTTCACTCCCTAGATCTTGCTCTTTTATATTGTACTCTATACGCTTTTGAGTATCTTTTTTGGAGTTAAATTCCACCTTTGCAAGCTCTTTAGCATCTAGCCTTACATCTAAACTCATAGATCTATTTTCGCTCTCATATAACTCTGTATACTCTTTAATAGCCTGCATACAAAAAAGGTTGTCTTGTGTATTTTCCCAATGCTTACTTGCACCTCTTTGCTGTGTAATAGTTCGCATAAGCTTTGGAGGAATATCGCCTATTTTTTTCTCATAACCACCCACTCTTTTAGCTTGAAGTAGTGCTGAGAGTATTGAACAGTTTGTTCGCATTGGACTTTGTAGTAAGTAAACATACTCATCTTCTAAAGTCTCACTAAATTCAAACTTTGCTGCACTTTGAGTAGCTGCTGCTAAAATAGAATCTAGTAGTTCTTCTTTGATCTCAAGCCTTAGATCTGGTGTGTAAAGCATTGCTTGAAAGTATTGTGCTTTTCCAAAAAGAGACATAAGTTTGTAGTGTTTAAAGTACCTCTGTATATCGTGAGCTTTAATTTTACTCTCTCGCGAAAGAGCATGAAGAGCAACTCCAGAAATTGTCGCACTCATTCCTTTGTTATAACCCAAAGGAAGATCTGCTTGAGACAAAAGAGACTTCAAATACTCATCGAGCTTGTTTTTAACTACAAAATCTACCTCATATCCACTCTCTTTAAGCCATGAAAAACCTAAAGCTGTATAAGCTGAAATGTAAGGGTTTACATACTCATTTGCACCTACCCAAAAAGCCATACCACCATTTGGAGCTTGGTAGTTTGGAGCATCTTTTAACATCTCTTTTATATTTTCATCTGCACCTTGCCATAAAAGCGAGTCATCTAAATACTCTTTTAACGAGAGGTAATTAGATGCACCAAGACCTTTTGAGAGCCTCTGTTCCCAACACAAATAAGGGTAGTTTTTCAAATACTCAAATGCACCATCTATATTTCCCAAAACTGTATTTGAAAGAGTTAGCCCAATAGTTCCAACATTTGCTTCTATGTCTTTTGGTACTTTTATAGTTTCTTTTACCTCATCTTTAGTTGTAGATCCAAAGTTTGCCATAGTTAGTAGAGAGTTCTTTTTATTAACCACCAAAGTATGTTCAAGTGCATCGCTATGTTTTTCACCTTTTGTATGTACGAAAAATGTAATGTTCCCATCTTCTTTAGCTTGTAGTGGTAAATAGACTTTTTCTCTTGTAAATGCTTCTAGATCTAGCTCTATATTTTTCTTTGCCACAGCTGCACCTTTTGCTTCTATGGACAACTTTAGTTTTTGCTTTTTGCTTGTTCGGTTAAGTACACTAAATCCAGCTTCAAAACTATCACCTTCGAGGATCTGGTTTGGCATAATTGGATGAAGCTGGATCTCTTTGTTAACTTTAAAACTACTCACTCCATTACCCATACTGTCGCCTTTAGAAATACCTAACACTATGACTTTGTACTCGGTTAAATTATCAGCAAGCGTAAACTCTACTTTTGCACTTGAGTCACTCTTTACCTCAAGCGATGGATTCCAGTAAGCAATATATTTAAAATCATCTCTAAAGCTCTCAAGTCCGAGTCCATCAGATCCGCCATCTCCGCCTTGGTTAGCACCCTTTTTCTCAAAGTTTTGACGACCTATAAGACGGCTAATAAGACTAAAGTTTTGCACATCTAAAGAGTTGAGTTCGTTTAGTCCATTATAAATGTCATAATATTTATTGCCTTGTCTATTTAGTGCTAAAACTGACGCATCTACAACTGCAATAGCTAGTTCATAATCTTGTTCTTTAGAATTCAATCTGTTTTTTACATCTATACTAAGAGTCACTTTATCTCGCGGTTTATAAAGCTCTTTGTCCGTTTTAATATTTACTTCTAACTCTTTTTTAGCATCTTTTACCACAGTCTCAACATAACCCATTTTGTAACTTGGTTTGCCAAGATCTACAACGCCATCTCCTATAGGTTTTGCAACTCTTGGAGAGAGTGCGACTACACTTAAGTAAAACCCTGGAAGGTAGTCCTCTTTTACTTCAAACTCTACTATAGGAGTCGATGTGTTAAAAGTCTCTACCCACGAGTCTAAAACACCGTAGCGTTCTATTGTTATAAGGGCTTCTGTTGTTTCAAATGGGTTTTTTACTAAGTATTTTGCTCTCTCGCCTATTTTGTAACTATTGCTTTGTGGTACTATTTCTAAAGTTGCATCGTTACTTTGGTTCCAAACACTATTTCCCTCACCACTAACCCAACCATAGATCTCTGTTGGCTTCTCTTTTGTACCTTTTATAGTTGCACTAAAACGGTATGTTCCAGTGTTTTTAGGTACAAACGAACACTCTTTTGGCGTGAGATCTGAGACTACACTACACTCTGCATCTTTGATCCACTCCGATGAGTTTTGAGTTACAAAAGCGTTTCCAGATCCTTTAACTCTAGCAGATCTATACTCTTTGTACTCCACGACAACATCGACTTGAACATCTTTTATTGGCTTTTTCTCTTTGTTTAGTACCACAACTTGCACAGCACTTGGTTTGGACTTCTCATATACCCACTTTGTATTTTTAAGTCCTACAAACCTGCTTTTTTGTGCATAGTTGGCTTTTGCATAAGCTGAGACAAACTTACCTCTGTCATCTTCTACAGAAGCTTCAACTACCATTGAACCATAAGGGATCTCTACATTATCGAGTTTAAAAACATAACTGCGTTCACCTTTTGCGTCTAGATCTTCTCTTACATCTAAAAGAGTTTTTGAATTGTATAGTGGGTTTGAGAAGTAAAAATCTTTAAAGAGTGGATCATTAGTTATAAAAGGTTCTTCTTCTATATAAGCATTTATGTGAAGTGGTGCGTGTGCATAAGCACCTCCTGAAAACATTGTCGCGTAAGTAGATATTTGCACCTCTTGGTTTGGAGTATATATGCTCTTGTCTAACTGAGTAGACACACGAAATGGCGCAGGTGTAAAGTCACTAACTAAGATCTCCATTGGGTACCATTTATGACCAGTTCTTTTGTTCTCAACCTCAAAACGGTACTCCCCGCTTACTCCTTTTTTACCAATAACAAAAGAGTCTTGCATAGTTCCAAATGTATTTAAAGAGTTGTCCAAACTTTGGTACACAAGTGCGTTTAGGGGATCATATACTCGTACATTAAACTTCTCTTGCTCTATAGCTTGAATTAGCCTTGTGTTGTTTTGATCTCTATGGTAGATCTTGTAAGAGACACTATCGCCAAGTTTGTAAACTCCTTGTGGTGTAGTTCCCCAAAATTTGGCATGTTGACCTAACTCTAGTTCGTAACCATAAATGTCAGAGTTATATATTCTATAGTTATAGTTTAACGGCAAAAGTGCTTCATCTTCGCCTTTTTGTATGTGCACAAAAAACTGTTTTGTATAGTCTTGTTTAACTTTTGCTTCTAAGCTTGCACGACCATCTAAAAGTGCACGACCATCTTTGTCAGTAAGTTTTTCTTCTGCGGACTTTGTAATGTTGTTAAGTTTTTCCTTAGATCCATAGTAGAGTGTAACTTTTGCATTCTCTACAGGTTTTGCATCTGCAAACGAACTAACCCACACAAGAGTGTTAAAATGTCCAAACTTAGTATGGACTTGAAAAGGTGTAACTTGAGCCAACACACTACCTGCTGAGTGTTTAACAGAGTCAGATCCAACACTTCCATAAAGCACTCCCGACTTGTCATTTAGTGCTTTTCTTATCCCCATCTTAGTCTTATAAGAGATGTTTTTAATATCCATAGTTTCTATACTTTGAGTAGATGAGCTTTTTTTATCTGCTGTGCTACTAAGGTCAAAACGAATAAAGTCAAACTTTATATTTTCAACATTTGTAGCATAAACAGCCGCGTGACTATCTACTCCTTTTTCTAAAACAATGTTTCTATATCCAAGAGTAAGGTTTGGTTTTCTGTTGTCTGTCATAAACGAGATCTCAAATTTGCCTTTTAACTCTCTCCCAAAAATATCTTTCATCTTTTTAGCATCAATTGTATGTTTTGCATCTGCTTTAATTAAAGCAGGAAGTCTTACGCTATATGTTTTATTTTTATGATGATGAAAACCAAAGTAAGCATCGTCCATTTCGCCTTCCCAAGGGTTGTAACTCTTTGCTAAATAGTTTAGTTTTGGGTTAAACTCTACAAACTCAGCAACACTTTTTTTTGAGACCGCAGAAGAAAAAGCAAGTGAAATAGGCTCTACTGGATCACACTTGTTTTTATCCATAAAAAGTTCTGTACTGTTTACACTTAGGAGCTTGTAACCACTAGCTGTTTGACAAGTCACTCCTAAAAACTCGAACTCTCCTAAGGTGTGAAAAGTGTACTTATACTTTTGCATACTTGGCAGTGTTCCCTCATCACTATAAAGAGATCCAATAAGTTCTAAGTTTAACTCAGCACTCATTGGCAAAGTACTTTTAGGGCTAATTATCCAGTTTCTTTTTGCAGTTTTTGGATCTGAGCTATCTACTTTGTACTCAACATTCGTGCTAGTTTTTTCTTGAGTTACTATTTTTTCTATTAGATCTATATCAAAACTTTCTTGGAGATCTTGGCTTGTAATTTTAAAAGCCTGTAAAACTGACTCTTTTGTAACTGGCATGGAAAAAAATAGTTCTATATATGGTTTTGTTGGCGCTTGCCAAAGAATAGTATAAGCACTGTAGATCTCTGGAGTTTTTGTACTAAAAGAAGTTTTATATGCAGAACTTAGTTCAATGTTGTCTTGCTTTGAGAAGTTTTTAGAAACTCTTATGTTGTAGTTTGTTGCTAGTTTTAGCTTGTCTTGTCGTTCCAATGTACAAGCGAGTGATGAGCGATTGAGCCAACGCCATTTACAAGCTACTTCTGGCGTAATTTCTATGTCAATAGATTCTCTTTGCATAGCTCCAAGAGGGACAACTTCTTTATCAAAAGTTATGACTATCTCTTGTTTGTTTGAGACATCTTTTCCTACAGGAAGCACATTAAAGATCTCAGCGTAAACTTTTTCTTTAACAATAACTTCTTGTTTTTCCTCGACTTCACTTTTTTGCATACTAAACCATGTAGCAGATCCCAAAACAACGATCAATCCCAACCCAAGAAGCCAATTTTTTTTCACATCGAAACCTTTGTCATTCAAATAGTTACGATTATAGCAAATTATGACGCCAATTTTAGTTGGAAAAGTATTATTTATAAGTAGTTTTAGTTGTTGTTTTTAAAAGAGTTTAATGAAGTTTAAATAAGTCTTCAAGTGGTGGACAGAGAGGGATTCGAACCCTCGGTACAGTTACCCATACGCATCCTTAGCAGGGATGTGGTTTCAGCCGCTCACCCATCTATCCGTTGAAGAGTGCAATTATAGTCATACCTTAATAATAGTAAGCTTAAATGCTAAAGGTTTTAAGTATAATATTTTCTAAAAAAGGAGTAGACTATCAGGTTCTTGATTTTACCTATATTTAGTATCTCTCTTATGGCTACTTCTTATCCCTACTTTACAAAAAATGAGTTTTTTCATATAAAAAAAGATTATGGAGTTATTGCTAAAAATAGAGTCCTTGACTATCAAAAAACCATATCTTCATACAAAGCACTCTCAAAAGAAAATCAACTCTTAAAAGTAAATTTCTACCTAAACCAATTACTCCCCCAGTATGACGATATTGTGCAAAATAAAGTAGATTACTGGGCCTCGCCAAAAGAGTTTCTTATGATTGGTTTTGGCGATTGTGAGGACTATGTCATTATAAAATACTTCACCCTTATAAAACTTGGGTTTGATAAAGAAAAGCTTTTTTTTACTACTGTTTTTGAGAAACACTTAAGGAGCTATCATATGGTTTTGAGCTATTTTGATAAAAATGGCAAAGCACCTTTAATACTTGATAATTTAAGTTTTAGAGTTTTAAGACTTGATGTAAGAAAAGATTTAAAAGCAGACACTTTTATAAATGAGAGTGGAGTTTATAGACTAAAAGATAACAAACTCATCAAGATAGAGACTCACTCACCAAAGTTTGAAGAACTGCATTTGAGAGTGAAAAAAGAGTCTTAGAGTAACTCTAGGATCTTTTTTACAACTTCTGCAGGATCAGAAGCTTGGTATATAGGGCGACCAACTACTATAAAGTCAACCTTAGCACTCTTTGCATATGCAGTATCTGCTACTCTTTTTTGATCTCCTGCATCTTCACCAAAGGGACGGATTCCAGGAGTTAGAGTCATAAATTCATTTTTTGTAATACTCTTTATAGAAGCACTCTCATAAGCTGAACAAACCACTCCATCAAGCCCACTATTCATTGCATCTTTTGCAAACTGGTTAGCCTTAGATGCTATATCTTTTTCATAAACTGCTACAAACTCATCCTCACTAAAAGAAGTAAGAGCCGTTACGGCTAAGACAATTGGTCTTGTCTCATACTTACTAAGTCTTCTCATAACTTCACTCATGGCTCTTACACCAGATGAAGCGTGAACATTGAACATATCCACGCCTAAGCATATTATGGACTCTGCTGCATCTGCCATTGTATTTGGAATGTCATAGAGCTTTAGATCTAGAAATATTTTGAAATTAGGATTTATCTTTTTGATCTCTATTAAAAAATCTTCTCCATCTCTTATATAAGTACGAAGTCCTACTTTTAGCCAAACATCATACTCTTTTATCTTACTAGCGAGTTCTAGGTTCTCTTCTTTTGTAGGTAAATCAAGTGCTACACATAACTGCATCTAAACTCTTTATATTGTATTTGTGAAAGTATATCAAATCCTAAGTCTTAAACTGCTCTAAATGATGAGTCAGTTTGTGTGTCATATTTGTAAGATGTTTAACTGCATCTGTAATCTCATGCACACTCTCACCATTTGAGATAGAGATAGTGTTTATCTCATCAATCTTGCTAGATATAAGTTCCATATGTTTTGAAGCTTTTAGGAAGTCTTCAACACTCTTATCACTAGCTAATGTAGCTTTGTTTACTATATCCGTTGTTGTATTGATTTTTTCTTCAACTTCAGAAGAGACTTCTGCTAGATCTTCCATCTCTTTTGAGTTTAAGTTCATACTTTGGCTTGCTGAGTTTGTTGCTTGGACAATTAAGTTTATAGTAGCGTTTATCTCTGCTAAAGAGTGTTGAGTCCTCTCTGCGAGTTTACGGACTTCGTCTGCTACTACTGCAAATCCTCTTCCGTGTTCTCCTGCTCGTGCTGCTTCTATGGCAGCGTTTAGTGCAAGTAGATTTGTCTGATCTGCAATATCAGAGATAACACTAAGTACATTTTTAACCTGCTCACTATCTTGAGAGAGTGCTTCTATTTTTTGTGCTAACTCAACCTCTGATACTGCACTTTTTTTAACTTTATCAGTTAGTGCTACGATCTCATCTCTGGCATCATTTAGCATATTACTAGCTTTAAGTATATCATCCTTGCTAGATTTTGAATCCTCTACGGACATAAGGATTTCTGCTATCATATCTGCTGTACTTTTTGTAGTATCTTTGATGATATCTACTGAGATGAGTACATTTTGGCTAACTACATGAGAAGTTGTAGAGAGCTCTTGTGATACTGATGCATTTTCTATAGCTGAACTTCTTGCTTGGTATATCAAAGAGTTTAAAGATGTCATTAGGCTATTAAATGCTAAACCTATTTGAGATATCTCTTTTGGAGTGTTTGTATCTATTTTTATAGTTAAATCTTTGTTCTTAGATATCTCACACATCACCTCTTCTAACTTAATTATATGATTTGTAATGCCATTTTTAATCAATAGATAGACAATTATCATAAAGACTATAAGTATAACAATCGCGGATATCACGACACTTGTAATGATCGATGTTACGTTCTCTTTAGCATCATCTTTTATCTTTTTTATCTTAGGTGCTATAGCATCCTCGAGATCCTTCTTGTAAGCGCCAGTTCCAATTACCCAGCCCCATGGCTTAAAAAGTTCTACAAAAGATACTTTTTCTTCTGCTATTTTTGAGTTTGGTTTTGGCCAAACATAGTTCACAAAACCACTTCCATCTCTCTTTGCAACTTCTGCAAACTCACTAAAGAGTTTTACTCCATTTGCATCACTTAGATTTGATAGATCTTTACCATTTAAGCTTGGATCCATTGGATGGTCAATTATCACAGCATCAAGATCATTTATCCAAAAGTAGCCATCCTCAGCATATCTCATTTGCGAGATGATATTTAGGGCATCTTTTTTTATAAATTCAATTCTATCTGATGTGTATTCCCCTGTGCCAATCACCCAATCAAATGGCTTAAAGAGTTTTACAAAAGATATTTTTTCTTCTGGAATTGTAGAGTTTGGTTTTGGCCACATATAACTTACAAATCCACTTCCTTCACTCTTTGCAACACTAGCAAACTCGCTAAAGAGTTTTGCTCCATTTGTATCACTTAGATTTGATAGATCTTTACCATTTAAACTTGGATCCATTGGATGGTCAATTATCACAGCATCAAGATCATTTATCCAAAAGTAACCCTCATTTGCAAATCTTGTAGTAGAGATGATATTTTTTATATGTTTCTCAAGCTCATTTTTAGAGAGTCTGTTTTTATTTTTTTCATACTCATTTTCAATCACAAAAAACAGCAGTTGCATCTGTCTACTTAGTCCATCAGATACTTCTTTTTTTATATTTTGAATCTCTGTTTTTTTATAAAAAGAGTTTAGTGTTTTTACAGCTATTGATGTAAATTCCTCTAGTTCATCTTTTTTAGTAGCGTATGCCTCTTGTGTGTAATTTTTTATATTTTGCTCTGTTGATATATTTATCTCATGAACAAACTGCAAAGCTAACGCAAGAGATATAAAAATCATAGCAGCAAATATAAGAACTTGTAATCTCATTTGAATGGACATATTCATTGTAATCCTTATTTTTATTATTAATAATTATAGTGTTAATATTCTTAACGACTATTAAAAGACTATAATAAAACTAATTACTTATATAGATTAATAATTTTTTAAGAAAATATCTCGGGGAAGCTCCCGAGAGTTTGATTGTTTTATAAAGAACAACTTTGAACTTTACTAGCTATCACGGCTACTATACTTGGATCTTCTAGAGTTGAGATATCTTGAGTGACAATCTCACCTTTAGCAATAATACGTAAGATTCTTCTCATAATCTTTCCTGAACGAGTTTTAGGTAGTCCTGAAACAAAAACCATATCATCACAAAGAGCGATATTACCAATCTCTTTTTTAATGATATTGTTTATAGTTTTAACTTCATCAATCTCATTAGCCATACCTTCATCTTGTTTTAAAACGATGTAAGCAAAGATCCCTTCACCTTTTAGTGGATGTGGTTTTCCAACAACTGCAACTTCAGCGACATTTGGATGTTTTTTGATAGCAGCTTCAACTTCAGCTGTTCCCATTCTATGTCCACTTACATTTATAACATCATCAGTTCGTCCTGTAATTGTAATGTAGCCATCTTCATCATACATAGCACCATCACCTGTAAAATAAACAGCTTTGCCATCTTTTTTTACATCGCCATAGTAAGACTTGATGTATCTCTCTTCATCACCCCAAACATTACGAATTTGTGCTGGCCAAGGGCGAGTTATACAGAGATATCCTGTCTCGCCTATATCTGTTTTTTCTCCAGTTAAAGGATCAAGTATTTCCGCCATAATACCAGGGAGTGCTAGAGTTGCACATCCTGCTTTTATAGGAGTAGCCCCTGGAAGTGGAGAGACCATATGTCCCCCCGTTTCAGTTTGCCAGTAAGTATCAACTATAGAACATTTACCTCCGCCAACTTCTTCATGGTACCATTTCCACGCTGGTGGATCAATTGGTTCACCAACTGTTCCTAAAACCTTTAAAGAGCTTAAATCATACTTAGCAGGCTCATTTTCTCCCATCTTATGAAGTACACGAATTGCAGTAGGAGCTGTGTAAAACTGATTTACTCTATGGTTTTCAACCATTCCCCAAGGTCGCCCTGCATCAGGGTAAGTGATAACACCCTCGAACATTACAGTAGTAGCACCCATCGCAAGTGGTCCATAAACTATATATGTGTGCCCTGTAATCCAACCAATATCAGCAGTACACCAGTAAGTGTCGTTTTCTTTTACATCAAAAACCCATTCCATAGTCATCTGTGCCCAAAGAATGTACCCAGCAGAGTTGTGTTGAACACCTTTTGGTTTTCCAGTTGAGCCTGATGTATATAGTAAAAATAGTGGATCTTCAGAGTTCATAACTTCAGCCGCACAAACTGATGACTTATCTTTTATAAGCTCATTGTATGAGTAGTCACGTCCAGCCACCCAAGTCACATCTTCATTATTTCTCTCAACAACTAAAACTTTTTTAACTGGAGTTTTACCTTCAAGAGCTTCATCAACAACTGGTTTTAACATATAAGGACGCTCTTTTCTATAAGCACCATCTGCTGTTATAACTACCTTAGCTTCTGCGTCTTCGATTCTATCACGAAGAGCTTCTGAAGAGAAACCACCAAAAACTATAGAGTGTATAGCACCGATTCTAGCACACGCAAGCATCGCATAAGCAGCTTCTGGAATCATTGGCATATAGATAATTACACGGTCACCTTTTTTTACACCAAAATCCTCTTTTAATAGGTTCGCAAATCTGTTTACATGCTTATATAAATCTAGGTAAGTAATAGTTTGAATATCCCCACGATCACCTTCAAAAACAATAGCAGCTTTATTTTTACGAGTATCTAAATGACGATCTATACACTGGTGAGCAACATTTAACTTTCCACCATCAAACCACTTAACAAAAGGAGCTTTGCTTTCATCTAGTACAGTGTCAAATGGCTCGATCCAGTCGATCTTCTCTTTAGCATAGTTACTCCAAAAACCCTCATAATCTTCCATAGCTCTCTCTTGGAGATCATAATATTCACACATATTTTTAATATTTGCCGATTTTGCAAACTCTTTGTTTGGTTTAAATACTTGCTTTTTTTCTATCATTCTTTTTCCTTTTTATTTATTTAAGTACGCCAAAGCAACTATGTCCCTTTGACTACGCTAAGCTTTCTTCAATTTTAAAAATATCATAGCTGTCATGATGGCATCATTGACAGCGTTATGTGCACCCATATCTGGTACGCCACAATTTTTTAAAATTGTATCGAATCTCAAATCAATATTTCCTTGAGGTATCAAAGAAATTGTCTGATCGAAGTATATTTCAGAGACTTCTATCTTTTTGTTAGGAAGTGTAATACCTAACATTGGTTTAATATACTTGTTTATCATGCTAACATCAAACTCTAAGTAGTAACCAACAAGTGGTCTAGAGCCTATAAAGTCTAAAAACTCACGAATAGCGCACTCCGTAGTCTTGGCATTTTGCAAATCAATCGGTCTTATACGATGAATTTCTATACTTTTTGAACTCATTTCACAAGAGTTTTTTATAAAAACTTCAAAAGTTTGTGAAGTTAGTATTTTATTATCTTTTATCTTAACAGCTCCAATGGAGACAATATCGTCTTTTTTGGGGTTTAATCCTGTTGTCTCTGTATCAAAAACAATATACTCTCCACTTAAGTCTTCTTCAAACAAAAACTCATACTTTTTTTCTTTAAGTCTTGAGCGATTTGCCTTTGTTTTGATCTTGTCTATAAAAGAAAATAGCATTATGAAACCATATTTAAGTGAAAGTGAAAACTCATAAACTTTTTAAACTTGTTTATGATTTTAAAACTATCTTTTAGTAGATCTCGCTGGATCTTTTCTAGTGACTGTGGATTTATATAGTTACTCTCATCTAAAGATTTAGCCTCTAGCGTAGCTTTTAAGCGAATCGCACTTAGTGTGTCAAAACTCTCTATTAGCTCTGTTGCAAAAACTTTATCTATGATGCCTTTGTTATTGAGTTCTTTTATTCTCTCTATTGTGTTTGTTTGAGTTATCTCATACTCTAAGCATAGAGTTCTGATTCCATGAACGAGTGCAAAAAGTCCGCCTTTTTTTAAGTCAAGCCTATTTTGTTGCTCTTTTTCTAAAACAAACCCAGAAAACACAGAGAGGGGAGTCTCAAAGTTTAAAACTGCCTTTGCTATATGAGCCAAAACATCATCTCTTTGATGAAAATGTTGATGTAGATGAGTGATGAGAGAGCTTAAAAGATTTTCATCTCCTGCAACACACTTTGAATCTAAAAAGATACTAAGATTTTGAACATCAGCTTCACTCATACTCTGTGTCCATCCAGCTATTAACTTTTTATATCCACTCTCATCTCTTCTCCAAAACTCATTACTTACCATGATATTTCCAGGACATTTTGGAAACCCTAGTTCTAGTAGATGTGAGTTTAATTTCATCATAGGTTCTTCGTACAATTTCACATCCACACCATTTCTGATGATAAGAGCATTGTCTTGGTCAGATTTTAAAGTCTGCTCTTCTCTTCCTTCGCTTCCCATAACAATCAAAGCACAGTCTTTTTGTAACTCAGCATCTACACACATATCAAAGACTTTTTTATAGACTTTGATGTTAAGAGTTGAGATTAGTTTTGTGATATATCTTACCTTTACACCCTTAGCACGAAGTGTAATGATGATATTTTTCATATCTGCTTGTAAGATTTTTAAATCATCGATATTTAAAGCTTTATCTATCTGAACTGCTACAAGATGCGAATGGTTTGCGAAGTAACTAAGAAGATCTAGTTGTTCTAGTACTCCAAATACTTCCTTATTTTTCATCACAACTATTCTCTTAATCTCATTTTGAGTCATAATTAAAAGAGCATTAAATAAAAAATCTGCATAATCGATGCTAATAAGTCCCTTTGTAGCAATCTTTGAGATCTCATCTTTTACATCTGCTCCACCTAAGAGCACATGTTTTCTTAAGTCTGTATCAGTAACTATTGAGTACTCATTAGCATCTTTTACAATGATTACATGTGCTTTTAGTTTTTCTTGCTTACCCAAAGCACTAAAGATACTTTCACTAGGATCTACTACACAAGCCTTATGTAAAAACATATCTGATACTCTTGCCATTAAAAATCCAGAGAAATCACTCTGCATATCATAGTTTTTAAGTTGTTGATGTCTTGTTACAAAATCTTGAAGAAAATAATTTTGTACTTTTTTGTTCTGCATAAGTTCCAAAAAGTCATCTTTTTTAATCTCATAACAGATGAGATCTTCATCTACTACAAATCTTCCTTCACACTTTCCATATATAAGTGCATCAGCATCAAAAGTATCTCCATGAGAATAAACATTTTGTATTTCATCATCTTTAGATTCTGTAACTGAACCCTTAATAATGATGTAAAAAGCGATGGATGGGAGGTTTTTAGAGATGAGTAGTGTGTCTTTAGGATAGTAGGCTATATCGATCTTTTGCATGAGATTATCAAGCGTAGTTCTACTTAGTAGTCCAAAAGGATGTATGGATTCTATAAGTTTTCGTTGATCTAAAATACTCAACTTTATCACTCCTTATTTAATTTTTAAATCAAAGAGTAGAGATTTCACTCTCTACAATTTTCAGGCTCTCGAAAATTTATTTTCGTAGCTTTAGGGGGTTGTAAGGGACAATTTTTGTCCCTGCCACTCAAACGGACTTGTTCGTTTGAGTGCGTAAAATCAATGCTCCGATGCACCTTCTGCACCGATACCTGTTTGACTTCTAATATACTGAGCTTCATAAGCTTCTCTCTCTGCTTTAGCATCGTGAGATTTGTCAGTTATAGAAAAGAACCAAATAGAAATAAACGCCGACATAACCGAGAATAACGCTGGATATTTGTAAGGGAAAATTGCAGTAGCATTTCCTAAAATATCAACCCATACAATCGGACCTAAAATAACTAGTATAACAGCAGTTGCAAGACCGATAGATCCACCAACTACAGCACCACGAGTTGTAAGTTTACTCCAGTACATTGAAAGGAAAAGGATTGGGAAGTTAGCTGAAGCTGCAATAGCAAAAGCAAGACCAACAACAAAAGCGATATTTTGGTTCTCAAATGCGATACCCATGATAATAGCAACGATACCTAAAATTACAGTAGCAACTTTTGATACTTTCATCTCAGTAATACCATCAACCTTACCTTTTTTGATAACAGATGCATAAAGGTCATGACTGATTGCAGATGCACCAGCTAGAGTAAGACCTGAAACAACAGCTAAAATAGTTGCAAAAGCAACCGCTGAGATAAAGCCTAAGAAGAAGTCACCACCAACTGCATGACTTAAGTGAATAGCTGCCATGTTGTTTCCACCTAAGATTGGATAACCACCGTCTACTGCTTGTTTAGCCATATCTAAGTATTGAGGATTTTGAAATACCAAAACAATAGCACCAAAACCGATGATGAAAGTTAAGATATAGAAGTAACCGATAAAACCTGTTGCATAAAAAACTGACTTTCTAGCTTCTTTTGCATCACTAACTGTGAAAAATCTCATAAGAATATGAGGAAGTCCTGCAGTACCAAGCATAAGTGCAACGGCTAGTGATATAGCTGAGACTGGATCTGATACGAGTCCACCCGGAGACATAATCTCTATTCCTTTTAGCTCTGTAGCATGAGAAAATAACTCACCAAAGTTGAAGTTATAGTGTGCCATAACAGCTACTGCCATAAATGTTGCACCTGAAAGTAGTAAGAACGCTTTAATGATTTGTACCCATGTAGTCGCAAGCATACCACCAAAAGTTACATATAGAATCATAAGAACACCAACGATGATAACAGCTATCTCATACTGAAGACCAAATAAAAGTTGGATAAGTTTACCAGAACCAACCATTTGAGCGATTAGATAAAGGATAACAGTTGCTATAGATCCAGACGCTGCAAGTGAACGAATAGGAGTTTGACGAAGTCTATATGAAGCAACATCAGCAAAAGTGTACTTTCCTAAGTTTCTTAAAGGTTCAGCAATTAAAAATAGAATAACTGGCCAACCAACTAAAAATCCTATAGAGTAGATAAGTCCATCATAACCTTTGTAGTAAACAAGACCAGATATTCCTAGAAATGAAGCCGCAGACATATAGTCACCCGCGATTGCCATACCATTTTGAAAACCTGTGATTCCACCACCAGCAGTGTAGAAATCTTTTGCAGACTTTGTTCTTTTTGCAGCCCAATAAGTGATACCTAGGGTTCCACCTACAAAGATTAAAAACATTACAATAGCAGAAACATTAAGAGCTTTTTCAGGATTTGCAACTTCAATTGCGCTTGCTGCAAATACTCCAATAGTTCCTAGTATTAAAAATAAAAATATTCTGTTCATCATTAGTCTTCCTTTAGTGATTGTTTAACTTTATTGTTCAAATCATCAAACTCGCCATTAGCTCTTTTAGTATAGATACCAGTTAAGATAAAAGCAAAAATAATAACCCCAATCCCTACAGGAATTCCTACAGTTGTTACTGAACCAGCAGCCAAAGGCGTACCTAAAACTTCTGGGTAAAATGCTATAGTTAAAATAAATATACAATACACTGTTAGCATCGCAATAGATAGTTTAATCGAGAAGCCTGTTCTTTTTGCAAGCAGCTCTTGATAGTGTGGATTTGCTTTGATTTGTTCCACCATTTCTTTTTTCATACTATTTTTCCTTAATTTTATTTCATAAAATGAAGGAGACCTTCATTTCATTTTGTCACGGTATCGGGAGTAATCCCGCTACCTACGCTAATACCCCAAGGGTACTTCCTTCGGGGCGCGCGTTGGTTTCCCTCGGCGGGAAGCCCTCGGCACTTGTGCCTCTACTTTGTCACGGTATTTCTCGTTCCACCTCTCCTGAGGTGGAATGAATACTAAAACGTATAGTTAGCTATAAATCTATACTCATCCCAACTAGTTGTATCACCAGTTGCGTTTACATTAAAATCTCTTGCATAGTTTGCACGAAGACGAAGTTGTAGATTTTTTACAAATGGTGTATTGTAGATAAAGTCAAAACCATACTCATCTGCATCACCATATGTGTAACCATTGTGCTTATCCATATCAAAGTTTGCATAGTAAGCTATCGTTTTTAGACCAATATCTTTAAAGTTATAAGATACAGCTAATTTTGTAGCTTTTGTTCCTGCTAAAAACTGATGACGAGTTACCATACCTTGAGTATATGCTGGCATTCCACCCCATGGAGAAGCAATAGCATTTGCATAAGCTGCATCACTTGCAGAGTTTTTGCTAGTTTGTGAGTATGCGACATATGCAGTAAAGTTCTCTATAGAAGCTCCAACTTTAGCTCCCCAGTATAAACTATCTATTTTACCATTACCACCCACTGCTTTTAACTCTTTATCTCCAACATCATTTTCTTTGATAAACTGAGCCGCTACGAATGGTTTAACACTATCGCTAAGCAAACATTTCCATGAAAAGTCAACTTCACCATAAACAACATTTAAAATATCATGTGCATAATAATCCCAAAGCTGTAGCTTAAGTCCTTTTACACCTGTATATGTAGCTGCTAAAACAGAGACACCATCAGTTTTTTTACCAACAGCATAACTACCCATGTTTTCAAAATCACCTACTTGGTTTGAAGGATCTACAACAGAGTAACCCGAAGTTCCACTCAAAATTCCACCAGCACCATAAGCACGACCGAATGTACCCTGAGCAAAGCGAGTTACATGAGCTGCTATAAGAGTTGTATCTGGAATATCTGTGTTACTAACTACTACTGCTTCAAAGAGGTTTGGAAGCATTCTTGCATCATCAGATCCAGCCATAGGAGTATCTAGTTTTTGACGACCAAGCTTTATATTTGTTTGACTCCCTAATTCTTTAGCGTTGTAAGCGATATAAGCTTCACCTAAGATAGAGTAGCTCTCATTATCTTTTCCTAAAAGTGTTGGATCAAACTTTTTACTAGTTCTATCACTACGATTAGCAAATCCATTAGTAGTATAAAAAGCCGCTCCAAAGTTTAAACCTTTAAAGTCTGCAGTTTCATACTTTAAATAACCACCTATAGCATTTGCAGTTCTTGTAAAGTCTTCTACTCCAACTTTACTATAGTCCATAGATCTTGAAATACTAAAAGCTCGTATCTGACCACTAGCCTTTCCCTCACTAAACATTGTGCTTAAATCATCAGCAGCTTGAAGGTTCGCTGAGCCTAAGAGTCCTACTGCCATTAGGCTTAATGTTATATGCTTTTTCATACATTTTCCCTTTGTAATTTTTTTACTGTCGTATACTAAAACAGAAAAGTAGCATGAACATAGCATGATAAAAAATTTTGACAAATATGACTATTTTCTTTTTTTATGAGTAGAATTGTAACTTTTTTCAACTTTCAATCTAGCTTAAACAAATAAACGCTCTATTATTTTTTCTAATACTATAAATATACTAGACTATAATCTTGTCTAAATTAACAAATCTATAATATTGGATAAAATTATGAAAGAAGTTATAAATGCGTATAGAACACAAAAAATAAATGTTGACTCTTTTTTAAAAACTTTTATAAATAGTCTTTCTAAAAATTATATGGATAATTCTCTTGATATTTTAAATAAAAACAGATTTATTCAGCTGATATATGGAGTTGATAGTGACTTTAAACAAGCAACTCCTGTTATCTCAAGAAGAGAGTCTGACTCTTCTCAGATTGGAAACGACAAGAGCCACTACTTTATGAAACTTCAACTTGATAATGATGATATCTATATCTCAAACCCCTACATACATCACAAGACTGGAAAAGCAAGCATTAGCCTCGTTCAGCTCGTTGATTCTAACTACTATGTTTTTGATATCAACCTTATACATCTTTTAGAGGATTTAAAACTTATAGAGTACAACAGTATTCACGACAAAGTAAAACGAACTGTCTACTTCTTTGGCTCGACAATGCTAGCGCTTGTGGCTATTGCACTTATATCCTATGGAGGATATATATTTTTCACACTACTTTTTTCACTCTCTACCTCAGACTTTTTACACGACATTTTTACCTCCATCATCTCTATGACACTAGGGCTTGCTATATATGATCTAGCCAAACAGATCTTTGAGCATGAGGTTATGTATCAATCTTTTCATCAAACAGAGGATAAACAATATAAAGTTTTAGGAAGATTTCTTATCTCAATCATCATCGCCCTCTCAATAGAGACGCTGATGGTTGTATTTAAAATAGCACTTGACGATACATCAAAGATGTTGAGTGCTTTTTATCTACTCATTGGAACAACTATTATGCTCATAGGTCTTGGTTGGTTTTACAAAACCATTCAAGAGTCAACCTCAAAAGATGATTGCTAACTTTTAGCATCTCTTTTTGTTGATTTTTTCTTCTTCGTAACTCGCTTAACTTCTGGTTTTTTATGTTCACTCTTTAGTTTTAACTCATCTTGATCTTTTCGTCTAATGGTTGGATCTGGCTCAAAACCTTCTACTGTCTCCTGGGGTATCTTTTGACCGATTAGTCTCTCAACATCTCTTATGTCATATTTTTCATAAATATCTAAAAGAGAGATAGCCTCTCCATCACGACCTGCTCTTCCAGTTCTTCCAACTCTATGAACATAATCTTCTGGGATTGAGGGAAGCTCGTAGTTTATAACATAAGGAAGTTCTTCAATATCAAGCCCACGAGATGCAATATCTGTTGCTATTAAAACTTTTATCTTTCCTTCTTTGAACTGTGTGAGTGTTTTTAGTCTGTTAGCTTGAGTTTTATCTCCATGAATGATCCCACACTTAAGTGCATCTTTTTTAAGCTCTATAAAAAGCGCGTCAGCACTAGCTTTTGTTCTTGTAAATACTAAAACTTGTGGAAAATTTCTTGAGCCTATAAGATATGCTAAAAGCTGAGCTTTCTTATCTGCATCTACCAAATATGCTACTTGATTTATAGTATCAACTGTTGTATTTTTTTTCGATGTTTCTATAAAAGCTGGTTTTGTAAGTATCTGCTTTGAGAGCTTTCTCACTTTATCGCTATAAGTAGCTGAAAAAAGTAAGCTTTGATGTCTCTTTGGAAGCTTTAGATGGATCTTTCTTATCTCTTTTGAAAAACCCATATCTAACATTCTATCTGCTTCATCAACTACAAAAACTTGAATGTCTACTAAGCTCATGCCACTCTCCATAAGCTCCATAAATCGCCCAGGAGTTCCCACAACAATATCAACTCCACTCTTTAATAAGTTTCTTTGTGCTTCTATATCCTTTCCACCAACTATAACTGCACTCTTTACGTTCATATATTTAGAGTAATTTAGTATATCTTGATGGATCTGAATGGAGAGCTCACGAGTAGGAGAGAGAATCACTGCTCTTATTCCTTTACTCTCATCCTCTCTTGCATTTCTTAGTTTTTGCAAAATAGGCAGAGCAAAAGCTGCTGTTTTTCCTGTTCCTGTTTGTGCAGTTGCAAAGATATCGCTCTTAGCTTGTACCAAAGGTATAGCTCTTTTTTGTACTAGAGTAGGTTCTTTATAACCTAACTCTTTTATAGCTTGAAGAAGTGGTTTTATAAGTCCTAGTTTTTCAAATGACATCTTTTGTAACCTTATGTGAATATAAATCCGATTTTAGCATATTATTAAACAAATAAACCTACTTGCATTTTTATTTATTTTAAATTAGAGTATGATTATAATCTGTATTTATATTTTAAGGAGCTTTAAAGTTCTATGTCTAAAAAAACAACTTATAAAAAAATCACTGCTAAAATCATACTTACTACACTTTTTCTCACTCTAAGTGCAGCATATATCTATAGTGAATATATGAAGCAAAGTGCCATCTCAAACTTGGCACAAATAGATGCTAAGAAAAGCAGTAGACTTGTGTTTGAGACACTCTATACCGGTATGCAAATGGGCTGGAATAAAAATGACATAGAAAATATAATCACTAGACTAAACTCCATTGAAAAGAACATGAAAGTAAGTGCTTATAGATCTACCCTAGTTGATGCTCTTTATGGAGAAATCGAAAAAGACAAGGTAGCTATAAAGTCAAACCCAAACCTCCAAAAAGCTATGCAAGGGCTTGAGATTTTAGATGCCTCTAGCTCAGAAATCATAAACTACTACTACCCTGTTGTTGCTAAAGCTGAGTGCTTGAAGTGTCATGCCAATGCAAAAGAAGAAGATATCTTAGGGGTTATAAATATCTCCTTTCCCACAACAAACTTAAAAATATCACTTACTCAAATGATAAACTTTTTTGTACTCTTTATAGTTGCTTTTTCACTTATAATCTTTTTAGCAATTTTTATTGAGCTTGATACTTTTCTCATAAAACCCATAAGAAACTTCTCAGATATAATAAAAAATATTACCACTTCTCAAGACATAACAAAGAGAGTTGAAGTAAATGACAATATTGAAGAACTTGACTCTATAAAACTTATATTTAACTCTATGCTTGACTCTATTGAGCGTCAATTTTATTATGACAACTTAACCTCACTTCAAAACAGAAGAAAACTTACAGAGGCACTAGAACATAGACAACACTCTTTTTTAATGATCATAAATATTGACTCTTTTCAAGAGATGAATGATCTTTATGGAGATGGTGCTGGAGACATACTTTTAAAAGAGTTTTCAAATTTTTTACAAAAACTTATCCCAAGGAAAGAACATCTATACAGACTTCATGCAGACGAGTTTGCATATCTATGTAGAGGCAGCGTGGACTTAAAAGAGTTTTTACTCCTTGCAGAACTCATCAGCGAGAAGATCTCAAAAGAGTTGTTTCTTCTTGGACCAGAAGAAGAAGTTAGCTTGAGCGCTACTATTGGAATGTCTCATGGAACTGAAATGCTTCTTGTAAATGCAGATACTGCTTTAGTTGTAGCAAAGAAAAAGAAGAAAAACTTTTTACTTTATGATGAGTCTATGGCTATGTCAAAGATCTATGAAAAAAATGTAATTTGGACAAAGAAATTAAAAGCCGCTATAGGTGAAGATAGAATTGAACCACTTTTTCAGCCTATTGTAGATGTGAAAACTAAAGAAATAATAAAGTATGAGTCTTTGATGCGTATAGTTGATGAGGATGGTAGTTATATAGCTCCTTTTCACTTTTTAGACCTTGCTAAGAAAAATAAACTCTACCATCAACTCACTAAAATTATGATAGAAAAAACATTTGATAAGTTTAAAGACTCTTCATATCTTGTATCTATAAATATCTCCGTTGAAGATATATTAAACAAAGAAATTCATAATCTTATACTTGAAAAACTATCTTCTTATAAGATGGGAGAGAGAGTTGTTTTTGAGCTAATCGAATCTGAAGGTATTGAAAATTTTGATGAAGTTATCAAGTTTATCAATGAAGTAAAATCTTATGATGCAAAAGTCTCTATTGATGATTTTGGAACAGGATATTCTAACTTTGAGTATCTTATGAAGTTAAAAGTTGACTATATCAAAATAGATGGATCTATGATAAAAAATATAGATACAAACAAAGACTCGGAACTCATCACTCAAACTATAGTAGACTTTGCTAAAAAGATGAAGATAAAAACGGTAGCTGAGTTTGTCTACTCAAAAAATGTTTTTGATAAAGTAGCGGAGCTTGATGTTGATTATGCACAAGGCTACTACTTTGGAGAGCCTAGTAAACATTTAGAGAATGAGTCTTAAATTGTCTAAATTGTAAGCTCTATGAGTTATAATTTCATCACTTAAAAAACGAGTTGTATTATGGTTAGAAAAAATCTTAAAAAAATCTCAAGAAGCCAAAAGTTAAAAGAGTTTATAAAAAAGTATAAAGTACCATCAGAGTATCTCTCTACCAACAGAAAGATGGTCTCAAAAGCTGTATTTATTGGCATGTTCATAGCTTTTATACCGATGCCTATGCAGATGCTCTTAGTTATTGCAATGATGCCATTTTTCAAATTTAATGTACCCATAGCTCTTGCTATGTGTTGGCTAAGTAACCCTTTAACTATGCCACCAATGTACTATATGGAGTATCTAACTGGTTCATTTTTTCTAGGGAGCAAACCTCTAGAAGTTGAGATGACAGTAGAGTGGTTTAGTAATAATATAGATGCAATATTTATAGATCTATATGTTGGGGCTTTTTTCTACTCTATAGTCGGCTCACTCTTAGCTTATTTTTTAGTAAACTTTATTTGGAGAGGCTCAGTAGAGAGAGATAAGAAACTCCACAGAAACGATAGAAAAACTTAATCTACTTTTGTTTTTTTATAGTAGTAAAGCCATGAGATAGCACCAACTAAACTCATAGCAAGACTCATAACCTGCCCTTGGGTTATCATCTCGCAACAGACATAGCCTATCTGAGCATCAGGTGCGCGATAGATCTCAGCAAGTGCTCTAAACATACCATAACTAATAGCATATACTAAAATCAATTCTCCACTAAATTTTTGATACTTTCTATAAGTATAAACAACTATAAAAACACCAAAACCTTCTAGTATTGCTTCATAAAGTTGTGATGGATGGCGGAGCACTCCATCTACTAAGATCCCCCAACTAACATCAGTTTCACGCCCGATTAGCTCTTTATTCAAAAAGTTACCAATCCGACCAAAAACAAAGGCCAAAGGTACACTAAGAGCAACAAGATCCATAATACGACCAAATGACATCCTGTGCTTTTTAGAGTAGAGATATGAACTCAGCAAAAAGCCAATTATAGCACCATGGTAACTCATACCACGGATCCCAACAAACTCACCATTTTGAAATGGGTTGAAGATCTGCCATGGATGTGAGAGATAGTAGAGGGTTTGTGTATCATAAAAGAGGATGTAACCCAGCCTAGCACCTAGAATTACGCCGATTTCTACATAGATAAAGTAGTTATCTATCCCCTTAAACTCTAACTTATCTTTTTTGATAAAGTATTTTCCGATGTATAAGGCACTCACAAGTGCTAAGACATACATGATGCCATACCAGTGAACTGGAAAAGAGAAGATATTAAAAGCTACAGGGTCAAAACTCTCATAAATATTGTTCCAAGCATTCATCTACTTTCTCAGAGCCTCAGCGATGAGCTCTATAGGATTTTTAAACACAGTCTCAACATTTGCATAGCCCATAGAGTCATTAATCTGCATTCTACAAGCACTACACTCAGCACTAACTACATCTGCCTTTGTCTCTTTTATCATCGCGGCTTTTGGAGCACCAGCGGCTTTTGCAAAGTGGTACTTCTCTGTCTGCATAGTCACCCCACCAAAACCACAACATCTATCTGGATCACTCATCTCTACAATGTTGTAGTTTTTACTTATGAGATTTCTAGGTTCAAGATACAAACCTTGCATCTTCTTAGCGTGACATGGATCGTGATATGTAACTATGCGAGTATCTTTCTTTTTGCTCTTAAGGAGTTGCTCTAGATGTGTATGGTGTTGGAGCCACTCTGTAGCCATAAAGATTTTACTTCTGACTGCGATAGCTCTTGCCTTCCACTCTGGTTGGTCGTGAAAGTAGTGCTCATAATCAATTTTAAGCATCGCAGAACAAGTTGCTTCTGGAACTATAATAGCCTCAACATCTTTAGAAAAACTCTCAAAATACTCAATATTAAACTTAGCATTATAATCAACTGTATCAAAATCACCCGTAAAATAGGCAGGTGCAGAGCAGCACTTTTGATCTTTTGCTAGATATGCATCAATCTCAAGAGTCTCTAAGATCTCTAAGAGTGAATCACCTATGCTTTTATAGTTATAGTTTGCCAAGCAGCCTATAAAAATAGCCACTTTTCTTTTTCCACCATTTGAAATATTCTCAGGATATGAGTTTAAAAATGATGTTTTTGTAAGACTCGGAAGAAGTCTATCAGCTTTTAGCATTGGGATAGAAAACCGAGAGTTCATAGAGTCTATGTCTGCTTTTATCTTAAAGCCACAAGTTTGAAAAACCCAGCCTAGTTTAAAAGCTATGTCATTCATCCAGCGATGGCGAAGAAGTAAAAAGAAGAGTTTTTTATACCATGCTATGCCAAACTTTTTAGCGATATCTGAACGAACTTGTTCTATCACCATGTCTGTAGGAAGTGATTTTGGACAAACTTCTACACAGGCTGTACATAAAAAACAGCTCTCAAAGATATCTTTAGCGTTTTGATCAAGCTCTAAATTTCCTCTTTGATAAGCACCAAGAAGATCTAAAAAACCACGAGGAGAAGTTACCTCATCAGGATTTACATTGTAGATGGTACAGACTGGGATACACTTTGCACACTTTATGCACTCATCTGTCACACCTCTGTAGTTAAAAATATCTTGAGCAGTTTTTGCCATTTTTTACACCGTTTTAGAAAATGTTTTAGAGTTTGCAGCATGCTTTTTCATGTAGGCATCAAAAGGCATCGCAATATTTCTAATAAGAAGAGTTCCTGTTTGACTACACTCGATGAAATTTTCATCCATACTTAGCAAGTCATCATCTCTAAATGGTTTTAATGCCTCTATAGCATCTGCAAAATAACTCTTAAAGTCTATGTCAAAGAGCTTCTCAAACCTTTTTATATCTAGTTTGAAGTTACTCATAAGCTCCATAATGACATATTGTCTAATCTTGTCATCCTCATTTAAAACCACACCTCTCTCAAATGGAAGTTTTCCAGCGTCTATTGCTTCTTCATACTCGCCCATCACTTTAAAGTTTTGGTTATAACTATCAACACCCTCACCTATAGAAGTAAGCCCTACACCGATCAGATCTGCTCCGCCTTTGGTTGTATAGCCTTGAAAGTTTCTATGAAGCTCGCCTTTTTCTATAGCTTTAAATAGATCATCTTCTGGTTTTGCGAAGTGGTCCATCCCTATCATTCTATAACCGTGAGAAGTTAAAAAGTCGATGGTGTACTGCATGATTTGAAGTTTTTCATCTGGAAGAGGAAGAGTTGTCTCATCAATTTTCCTCATAGTCTTTTTAAGCCATGGAACATGAGCGTAGTTAAAGACTGCAAATCTATCTGGATCTAGAGTAAGGGCGAGATCTAGCGTCTCTTTAAATGTTTCTAAAGATTGGTATGGCAGACCATAAATAAGGTCAACATTGACTGAGATCATATTGTATTTTCTAGCTAGATCCATCGCATCTTTAGTAATATTGTATGGTTGAATTCTATGAACTGCAGCTTGAACTTTCTCGTTGAAGTCTTGGATCCCAAAACTCACACGATTAAAGCCAGCCTCACTCATCACACGCATCTGATCTTCATCAATATGTCTTGGATCTATCTCACAACTTATCTCAGCATCAGATCTAAAGTTTGGAAAATAAGACTTTATCTCGTCTATAATCTCTTTGAGTTGTGCTGCACTAAAGAAAGTTGGAGTTCCACCACCAAAGTGCATCTGCAGAACTTCACGAGAACAATCAAGATGTTTTGAGAGGATATTTAGCTCCCGCTTTAAGTAATCCATATAGCGAAGCATCTTATCTTCTTTAGAAGTAAAGACAACATTACAGCCACAAAAATAACAAGCATTTCTACAAAAAGGAAGATGAAAGTATAAACTAATTGGACGATTTGAGTCTTGTGACTCTAACTTTTGTATATACTCTTCATATCCATAAGCATCACTAAACTCTAAAGCAGTCGGATAACTCGTATAACGAGGCCCTGGTTTTGAGTATTTTAAAAATTTTGAAAAATCTAGCATCTTTTATATCCTCTAGTCCAATAATATTTATTTGATTTTAGGCAATTATATCGTTATAAATTTAAAGCTAGTTAATGCTCAAACTTTCCAGCTAATCTTTGATAAACTTCACTACTCTCTAAAAGTTCAGCATGGCTCCCAGATGCAACAACTCTTCCTTTTTGCATTACTAAGATTTTATCAGCATGTTCTATCGTGCTTAATCTATGAGCTATGGTGATAGTTATCTTATCTTTTGTATATTCATCAAGTGCTACTTGTATTCTCTTTTCACTCTCATTATCAAGTGCAGAAGTTGCTTCATCAAAAAGCAGGAGTGAAGAGTGTTTGTAGATAGCACGGGCGATGGCAACTCTTTGTCTCTGCCCACCTGAGAGGTTTGCTCCAAACTCTTCCATCATAGTATCTATGCCATTATCTAGTGAAGAGACAAACTCTGTTGCATCTGCAAGTCTAAGAGCTTCTTTAACCCTTTTTTTATCAATCTCCTGTCCATAAGCCACATTTGAAGCGAGTGAGTCTTGAAAGATATAGATACGCTGACTCACAAGTGAGATGTGATGCTTTAGTGAATCTTGGTTATACTCTTTTATATTTCTGTTATTTACTAAAACTTCTCCCTCCTGGGCATCATAGAAGCGAAGTAGCATATTTATAAAAGTTGATTTTCCTCCGCCACTGTCTCCGACAAGAGCTATGTTTTCGCCTTGTTTTATAGAGACACTAACATCTCTTAGTGCATAAGTATCTTCATATTTTAAAGAGACTTTGTGAAATTCTATAGTTTTTATATCTTCTTCTAGTAAGATCTCTCCATCTATGATTTTATTTTCAGTATCAAGAACTTCAAAAACTCTTTCACTAGCAGCTAGTGCATCTTGGATACGTCTATAGATAGAACTTATGCGACGAATTGGTTGAAAAACAAGCCCTACTGCCGTTAAAAATGCTGTAAATTCTCCAACACTCATTTGACCATTATAAACTTCTCTACCACCTACAAAGATAACTAAAGCTAGTCCAGTTGCGCCAATAATTTCCATCATTGGAGAAACTGTCTCTCCAACATAAACAGCTTTCATATTTATCTTAAAAAACTTCCAGTTTTCACCGCTAAAACGCTCTAACTCATGCTTCTGGGTAGCATTTGCTTTTATAATTTCACTTGAGTTAAAGATCTCTGTAAGACGAGTAATAACATCTGCACTTTTTTCTTGCGAACGATGAGAATATTTTTTTAGTTTTTTTGCTATTAAGATTAAAGGATATATAACTAAGGGAACTAGCACTAAAGAGTAAAAAGAAAGCAAAGGGTTTAAATATGTAACATAGGCTACAAGAGCAATAACAGTCATAGTCTCACGAAAGAGTTCTGGAAGCATATTTGATACAAAATACTCTATACGACCGATGTCGTTAATCACTCTAGATATAAGTTCTCCACTTCTGTTTTTATACAAAAAACCCATATCCATGCTAATTATTTTAGCAAGAAGTATCTCTCTTAATCTTGAGACAATATGTTGACCTATATAAGTCATATAAACAGTCTGTATATAGCGCCCCAAAGCTTTTATGAAGTAGATAGTAGTAAGCCCAAAAGGAATGAGGTATAACATTTCTTCTTTTTTATCTATAAACATATCATCCATTAGCGGTTTCATAATATGTGCAGTTGCAGTTGTGGCTGCTACTGTTAATATGATGCCAAATAATACCAAGAGATATTGTAGTTTATACTCTTTTATATAGGGCCAAAATCTCTTTAAAACTTTTTTCAAAATATCTCCATAAATGTAATAGTGGCATTTTACAATAACAATGCTCATAAGAAATTAAACCTGATATAAATACAAAAATTAACTCAAAGAAACTCTATAACAACAGCATAAAATCAGCAAATCTAGTGTAAAATCTCTTCTTAAAATAATATATAGCTACTTTATTGCTATACAATAAATACCTCAATTCAACAAAGAATAAACAAAAGAAAATAACTGAGAATAAGGGCAGATAAATGAAAGGCATAATTTTAGCAGGTGGAAGTGGCACTAGACTCTATCCCATAACAAAAGGTGTTAGTAAACAACTTGTTCCCATATATGATAAACCTATGATTTACTATCCGCTATCAGTGCTTATGCTAGCTGGAATCAAAGAAATACTAATCATCTCTACTCCTCATGATTTACCAAGATTTGAAGATCTTTTAGGCGATGGAAGTGACATCGGAATGAGTTTTAGCTACAAAGAGCAACCCTCACCTGATGGACTTGCACAAGCTTTTCTCTTAGGCGAAGAGTTTATAGGCGATAGCGACGTTTCTTTAGTTTTAGGAGATAATATCTTTTATGGTCATGGTTTAACGAAGCTACTTAATCAGTCAGTAATAAATGCAAAAGAGCAAAACAAAGCAACTGTGTTTGGTTACTATGTAAAAGATCCTGAACGTTATGGAGTTGCAGAATTTGACAAACAAGGAAATGTCACATCATTAGAAGAAAAACCTACACAAGCAAAATCAAACTATGCAGTTATTGGTTTGTACTTTTATCCCAACGATGTAGTAGAAAAAGCAAAACTTGTAAAGCCCAGTGCTAGAGGAGAGTTAGAGATAACAACTCTAAATCAAGACTATTTAGATGAAAACAGACTTAAAGTAGAACTTATGGGAAGAGGTTATGCGTGGTTAGATACTGGCACACATGAGAGCCTTTTAGAAGCATCTTCATTTATTCAAACTATAGAAAATCGTCAAGCTTTAAAAGTTGCTTGTATCGAAGAAATAGCCTATGAAATGGGTTATATCTCAAAAGAAAAACTACTTGAATTAGCCGAACCACTAAAGAAGAACCAATATGGGGAATATCTTATAAGAAGAGCTAAAGAAGGGATTATAGAAGGATGAAATTTACAAGAACTGAGATAGCTGATGTCATCATTTGTGAGCCAGAAATTCATGGAGATGCAAGAGGATATTTTGTTGAAACTTTTAGAGAGGACAAGCTTGAAGAATTTTTGGGGTTTAAAATAAACTTCTGCCAAGATAACGAATCTAAAAGTTCTCGTGGCGTTCTTCGTGGACTTCACTATCAACTAGCTCCAGATGCTCAGACTAAACTTGTACGAGTTATAAAAGGCAGGGTCTTGGATGTCGCAGTAGATATAAGAAGAGGAAGTCCAACATTTGGTAAGCATGTAGCAGTTGAGTTAAACAGCCAAAATAAAAAACAACTCTTCGTTCCTCGTGGTTTTGCACATGGTTTTGTAGTCTTAGAAGATGATACTATCTTTGCTTATAAAGTAGATAATTACTATTCTCCCAAAAATGACAGAGGTATATCCTTTAATGATAAAGAGTTAAAGATAAATTGGCAAGTACCACATGATGAGCTAAATCTCTCACAAAAAGACACCACTCAGCCAAAATTAGGCGAGACTAATGATTTGTTTGATTATGGAGTTAATTACTATGCTTAATATTTTAGTAACAGGAAGTAATGGTCAGTTAGGTTCTGAGATAAGAGAGTTAATAAGTGAGATTCCCAGTCAAGCTGAGAATGACGGCTGTTTGAATGAGAATGACGGTTGCTTGGATGAAAATGGTAGTTATTTGAATGAGAATGGTGGAGAACTTACGTCATTCCGTGCTCCGACACGGAATCTAGCTGAGATCGATGAACATTACTTTTTTTTTACAGACAAGACGATGCTAGATATTTCAGATAAAGAGGCTGTTAATAAGTTTATTGATATAAATAAGATAAACATCATCATAAATTGTGCAGCTTATACAGCAGTTGATAAAGCAGAATCAGATGCAGAGATGGCTGATAAAATAAACCACTTAGCAGTAAAACATCTAGCACAAATCTCTAAAGAAAAAAACATTAAACTTATACATATCTCAACTGACTATGTATTTGATGGAACAAACCATAAACCATATAAAGAAGGTGACAACACAGCACCAAAATCAGTCTATGGAGAGACCAAGCTCGCTGGAGAAAAAGCCATAATAGAGATAAATCCAGCAAACTCTATCATCATAAGGACTTCATGGGTTTACTCTTCTTTTGGAAGTAACTTTGTAAAAACTATGCTAAAACTAGGTAAAGAAAGAGATGAATTAGGTGTGATATATGACCAAGTAGGAACTCCAACTTATGCTAGAGATTTGGCTAAAACTATCTTAGAGATATTACCTCAGATAAAAAGTAACAGTATAGAGATCTATAACTATTCAAACGAAGGTGTTTTATCTTGGTATGACTTCGCAAAAGAGATTATGCGTATGGCAAAACTTGATTGTAAAATAAACCCTATAGAGAGTTTTGAATATCCAACTGCTGCTCCAAGACCACATTTTAGCATCTTAAATAAGTCAAAAATAAAAAAAGAGTTTGACATATCGATACCATACTACAAAGATAGTTTAGATGAGTGTTTAAAAGTTTTAGGAGAGAGACAATGAAAAATATTTTAGTAACAGGATGTGCAGGTTTTATAGGAAGTAACTTTGTACCCTACTTTTTAGATAATTATCCAGAGTATAATATAATAAACCTTGACTTGTTAACATATGCAGGTGACTTAGAAAACCTAAGAGAGTGTGAAGAAAACCCTAGATACAAGTTTATAACGGGTGATATATGTAACCGTGAACTGGTTGAGTTTATATTTAGAGAGTATGACATAAGTGGAGTTATTCACTTTGCAGCAGAGAGTCATGTTGATAACTCTATCAAAAACCCAGGTGTGTTTATAGAAACTAATGTAAATGGCACATTTGTACTTTTAGATGTAGCTAAAGAGTACTGGATGTATGAGCCTTTTAGTTATAAAGATAGATATAAGGGTGCAAGATTTCATCATATATCAACTGATGAAGTTTATGGAACTTTAAATGAAACAGATCTTTTTACAGAAGAGACACCATATGCTCCAAACTCTCCATATTCCGCATCTAAAGCATCTAGTGATATGATAGTAAGAAGTTACCAAGAGACTTATGGACTAAATACGGTCATTACAAACTGTTCAAACAACTATGGACCAAAACAACACGATGAAAAACTCATACCTACTATTATAAGAAAAGCGCTAGCTGGTGAGAGTATTCCGATATACGGAGATGGTAAAAATATTCGTGACTGGCTCTATGTACTTGACCACTGTAAAGGCATAGACTTAGTTTATCACACTGGCAAAGAGGGCAATGTTTATAACATCGGAGGAAGAAACGAGAGAACAAATCTTGAAATAGTAGATGCAATATGTACTATTTTGGATAAGAAAGTTCCTCTTTCAGCTCGTTATTCTCAGCTTGACTGGGAATCTAATAAAAATATCAATAGCTACAAAGATCTTATAACATTTGTAAAAGACAGAGCTGGACACGATAGACGCTACGCTATAGATGCTACGAAACTTGAATCTGAACTAGGCTGGAGAGCTGATGAAAACTTTGATAGCGGAATTGTTAAGACTATAGAGTGGTACTTGGAGAAATATCAAGTATGAATGTCCCAAAATCAACTATCATCATCTCTGTTTATAAAGATACAAAAAGCTTAGATATTATCCTAAAGAGCTTAGCATCTCAGACAATTTTACCCGATGAAGTTTTAATCTCTGAAGATTGCCAGAGCCAAGAGATGGCTACATTCGTGCCACAAGCTCGCAAGCAATATCCAAAGCTAAACATCACACATCTTTTTCATGAAGATAGTGGATGGAGAAAGAATATCGCTCTTAATCGTGCTGTTTTAGCAGCACAAAATGAGTATCTTATTTTTATAGATGGAGATTGTGTCCCATTTGGAGATTTTATAGAGAACCATGTTATTCAAGCAAAAAAAGGTGTAGTCCTAAGTGGAAAACGAGTTGAGCTAGGCCCTAAGATAACACAAAAAATTTACGATAAAAAACTTAAGGCCTCTACACTTACAAAGTACTACTGGTTCTATCTACCGCAGCTTTTACTTGATAAAACTCGACATCTAGAAGACATGCTCCACATCAGTGCAAAAAGTTTTTTAGCTCCACATATCAAACGCCATGTACGCTATATTATTGGATGTAACTGGTCTTGCTACAAAGAAGACCTTTTAAAAATAAATGGATTTGATGAAACATATACTCTCCCTTCTGTAGGAGAAGATATAGATCTAGGTTGGCGTTTTCGCGGTATGGGTATAAAGCTTTTA
>NZ_JALOAN010000073.1 GCF_023228785.1 Sulfurimonas sp. | reverse complement strand
TTTTCATCAACCGTGAAACCGTGAGTAAGGACTCCTTTATAAGGTGCTTGATGTTCAACTGCGGCACTTAAAAACATAGAAGACTGAAACCAGCCACGATGTTGATCACTTCCCTCTACATATAAGTCAGCTGGATAATCGCCAGCATCGTAGTTGCGAGACTTTAAAACACTATACCAAGTAGATCCACTATCAAACCAAACATCTAAAATATCTGTTACTTTTTCAAGCTCATCTGCCTTGTAGCCGCTTCCTGGGTATAAAAGCTCTTCTATAGACATAGAGTACCAAGCATCACTTCCTTGCATCTCAAATATCATAGCTACAAAGTTTAAAACCTTCTCATCAAAGATAACTTCGCCGCTCTTCTTTACTCTAAAAAATGCGATAGGAACACCCCAATCTCTTTGGCGAGAGATACACCAGTCAGGGCGATTAGCCACCATAGACTCTAGTCTTTTTTTACCTGTTTTTGGAAAGAAAAGAGTCTTCTCTACTTCACTAAGTGCTATCTCTCTTAAAGTTTTATCTTGTGAAAGAGGCTTTTCATCTACAGAGATAAACCACTGTTTTGTTGCACGAAAGATAAGCGGAGTATGACTTCTCCAACAGTGTGGATATGAGTGTTTAAACTTTGAGTTATAAAGTAGGGCATCACCTAAAAGCTCTAAGATTTTATCATCGCATTTAAAGATGAGTTGACCTACAAACTCTTCTGGGTTTGGAAGAAGTTTTTCTTTTACTAGAGTCTCATCAAAACATCCAGTCTCATCAACTGGCATAACAACTTCTAAGTCGTACTTTAGTCCGATCCTGTAGTCATCTTCACCGTGTCCTGGGGCTGTGTGAACACAACCAGTTCCGCTGTCCATCATTACATGCTCGCCTAAAACTACTGTAGAAGTTCTAGCGTTTAGTGGGTTGATTGCTTTTTGATTTTCAAGAGTTTTAGGATCTAGATCTTTAGCTATTTCGCCTTTAACAACGCCCATCTCTAGTAGTGATTCATGCAGATCACGAGCTACAATAAAGCCATCTGTTGTTAAAACATACTTCTCCTCTGGGTTTAGAGAGATCCCAGTGTTTGATGGGAGTGTCCACGGAGTTGTCGTCCAGATAACAAGAGCAGCTTTGCCACTTAGATCTGACTTTGCTTTTGCCTCATCACTTAGCTCAAATGCCACATATATAGAGTGTGATTCTTTGTCTTCGTACTCAACTTCCGCCTCAGCAAGAGCAGTTCTCTCAGCCCATGACCAGTAAACTGGTTTGCTACGCTCTATAAGAAGTCCAGCTTTTGCAACATTACAAAGAGTTCTATATATGTTGGCTTCAAACTTAAAGTCCATAGTCACATAAGGGTTTTCCCAGTCAGCTAAGATGCCAAGTTTTTTGAACTCATCTCTTTGAATATCTACAAATTTTCTAGCATGTGCGCGACAAAGCTCTCTTACTTTAGAAACTTCTAAAAGCTCTTTTTTCTGCTTTCCGCCAAGTTTTTTCTCAACTTGTTGCTCGATTGGAAGACCGTGACAATCCCAACCTGGAGTAAAGCGAACAGATTTACCAGCAAAGTAGTGTTGTTTTACAATTATGTCTTTTAAAATTTTGTTTAAAGCGTGACCTATATGAGTGTTTCCGTTTGCATATGGAGGTCCATCGTGGAGAGTAAAACTTGGTGCATCTTTGCGGTTAGTTTTCATCTTTTCATAGACTCTGTTTTTATCCCAAGCAGCGTATCTTAAAGGTTCATTATTTATTAGATTGCCTCTCATGGCAAAGTTTGTAGTAGGTAAAAGTAGTGTCTCTTTGTAGTCCATCTGTACCCCATATATAGATATAAATTTTTTTGGATTATATCTCTTGTGTCTTTAAAAGCTTCTTTAAAGCAAAGAATGGTGCTATAATAAGCCGAATTAAAATCTGATAAAAAGGCTATATTTAATGAAGCTGCATCTTATATTTATTGGCAATAAGTTTTTTTATAACACCTCTTTGCAAGACTACATAATAAGAAAAGTGCGACAAAAGTGTGACTTTATAGACTCTATAACTTACTTTAAAGATACAGACAATTCGCTTTTTTTGTATCTAGAACAAGAGATTAACACAAATAATAAGCTCCTAATCATCACAACAAAGCAAAATTTCACAACTATAGGAAAGCTTATCTGTACGGTTACAAGCGACAACCAGATCTTAAAAGACAATATGCTCATTCCTTCAAACACATCAGCCTATGAAGAATTTAGTTATCTCTTAGAGTATAAAGACGCCATAATAAACGTACTTCATATAGATGAGATGCAAAAGATGCCAGAAGTCTTGCTAACTGCTCAAGAAAATAGTGCAGTTGTGCATATCTTTGAAAAAACTAGAGATGAAGCTAACACAATTTTGAGCCCAATAGCACAAACTTTTGATGTCAATATAGATGTCATAACTCTTATAGATGGCTGGCTTAGAGTGGATATCGTAAGTAAAAAGTTTGGAGAAGTATCAAATTTTATAAGTTCAGCAAAACAACTTCTGCCCCAAAATCTTATAGCTGCTTCAAACATTACTCACTACATCATAGAGACACTCTCAAGAAGTCACAAAACAATAACCTTTGCAGAGAGTTGCACAGGTGGACTACTCTCTTACTACTTCACAAGAGAAAATGGAGCCTCAAAAATTCTCGATGGTGCACTGATTACTTACTCAAACTCCATAAAAGAAAATTGGCTTGCAGTAGATGCAGAGATCTTAGAAGACAATGGAGCTGTAAGTGCTGAAGTAGTAAAAGAGATGTGTGAAGGTGCTCTAAATGTAAGTAATGCTGACTACGCACTAGCAGTTAGTGGCATAGCAGGGGATACTGGCGGAACTGAGTATAAACCAGTTGGAACTGTTTATGTGGGGGTTAGCTCTAAAACACATCACGCTCATATGCACTTAAGATTGGATGGAGATAGAAACTATGTGCAACGACAAAGTGTGTTATTTGCGATAAAAATGCTTATTTTAATAGACAAAGAGATGTTTTTTTAAATTTAGTCAAAATTATCTTGACTTCTAAAATCTATTTGTCTATAATTTCGACCTCTTAACTATAAGAGGGCAAAGTCTTGTTAGCTCAGCTGGTAGAGCACGTCACTTTTAATGATGTGGCCGATGGTTCGAATCCATCACAGGACACCATTTTTTGATTATTTGCACTTCAGATTTTAGTTCATGTACTTTTCGTACACTTCACTAAAAACTTCAGCACAACTAATTCAAAAACAATATTGCGGTGGTAGTTCAGTTGGTTAGAATACCTGCCTGTCACGCAGGGGGTCGCGAGTTCGAGTCTCGTCCACCGCGCCACTTTTTGATTATTTGCACTCAAAACTTTGACTCATGTACTTCAGTACACTTCGCCAAAGCTTTCAGCACAACTAATTCAAAAACACATGTGACAATTTAGTTCTTTGATATTTTAAGATATTGTTTAAAAAATGGGCGTTTAGCTCAGTTGGTAGAGCGCTACCCT
>NZ_JALOAN010000072.1 GCF_023228785.1 Sulfurimonas sp. | reverse complement strand
CAACCCCGTCTATACAATCCCAGCTCCATTTTGAACCGTCAAAACCTACTGTTCCGGCCGTTCCAACGTCGCAAAGATTGACTGGTGTTGTTTCAATCAATGTTCCGGCGTCAGAACCGCACCAATCCGCCCATATGTAAGCCGGATCGGCGTCAAACGGATTAAAATCACCATAAACAAAAGCGACATTATTTATAATATAAGGATTATTGACGCCAATACCAAAACCACTACCCGTAAAACGGAAAAAATCTATAGGTTCATTGCTAATAGAAGAATATGTTTCTCCGCTAAAAATTATGTTTCCGTTAATTTTGAAGGTATAAACTCCAGTTATCTGGTTAAACGTTATTTCAAAGTCTATAGGTTCATTCAAATCTGTTGGTGTGTATTCGTGAGTAATAGCATTTTTTGAGTCACGAACTTTAACTAGACCGTTTTGGTTAATTGAAAACAATGCTTGGATTAATGATTGTGTTTGACCATTTCCATAAACTTGCCACCAAGAGGGACTATCTTTATAGACACCATTTTCTGCTTTTATAGTAAAAAACAAAGATTTTATATCTGTTGGTGTTGTTGTTATATCTGTTGGTGGATCATAAATAAAATCTATCCCCCTGTTTGTTGAGCCAAGACCGATAAAACCATTGTCATTTTTGATAATAGGGTAGTCATAATATGAAAGGTCGGGATAATAATAGCTATTATTTTCAAGTTCTGTTTTTGTTGCCCCTAAATTGTAAGATTGAAAGTCATCTATAAAGATATTCTGTGTTGACGCGTTGGCCTTTCCTTGAAAACCAAGCAATGCGAAAAATAGTATTCCAAGAAGCAAGCAACGTTTCGCAAATGTAAAAATAATACTTTTCATTGATTAATTTTTAGCAATAGACCGAAAAATAAAAAGAGCAATCGTTATTCCAAGAAAAATCAAAATTAATGGCATTAAATCGCCAATCAATCCGCCCATATAACCAAGCATTGTATCAATATTTCCTTCTGTTATTTCAAAAAACATATATTTTATTTAATTAATTATTAATCGTCGTCGTCATAATCGTCGTCGTCCCAAGCATTTTTCCCGTATATACCCGGCATAAAAAGAAGCACCAATAATTTCAGAATACGAAAAGCAAGAGCAATCCCAAGGATTAAAAAAAGAAAGGGCGCTAAATCCGAAAAAAGCTCCTTAGCAATTTCAATAATTTCGTTTATGTTGGAAGTAGTAATGTCAACCATAGTTTTAATAAAAAATATAAAAAGTTTTAGCCGGGAAAGAGGTGCTTCTTTACGCGCGAACCCTTAGCACCATTTAGCAATACGCAACCCGGCGCGAAACTATTTTGTCCTCTTACCGAACATTGAGATGACCTTGTTGATAACATAGAAACCAAGAGGTAGTCCTATGATCAACGCAATAATAACCCATAAGTCAGTAAAAAGTGTTCCTAAGTGAGCAGTCAAATCTGCCACCGCTGTTTCTGGTATGGTAATCATTTTCTTTAATTGCTTTTAACTTTTCTAATTAAAAATCCGACCTTTTATTTATCTATAATATACATCATCCCGAAAATAATGACAAGGAAAATTGAAAGCGTTAAAATCTGGATTATAAAAAAATCAGTTAAAGAAAAAAGATTGTTGAAAATTATTTCAATCATAGCGTCTTTTTATATCAGACAAAAACCTAATAAGAAAAAGTGTGACTATAACTAGCAAAGTATGCGCCACGATATATCCGAAAAATGTTGAAAAAGTTAACTCAATCATATGTGCGATTTTATGTAATTATAAGTCCTTAAAATAAAATTGAAAATCCCGCGCGTTATCAAAAAAATTAAAAAAATAAATCCGAAAAATGTCAAAAGAAAATCTGTTGGCGTGATTGTTTCATTAAACCAAAATCCGCCGTCCGGCGTTGAGATAAAAGTAATGTATTCCGGCGTTGAGTCGTTCGTTTCGCAAACGTATCCTCCGTCTATTTCAGAGCAGTTTATTGTCATAATCTTTTTATTAATGGAAATTATCTTTTTTTAATAATTTTTCGCCTGTCCTTTTCAATTATTAAAAAAAGATAATTACTATTAAAGCCCGTATAAAATGGAAGTATTAGAAAAATTATAGAAGTATTAAAAAACCTCGTTGCGCCGATGACTACGATCCCGTTTTTTCCCGGCGTAATCAATCTCTAAACTCTCGCGACTTCTTTTTATTTCCTATGGAAACTAGCGGTAAAACGCTAGTGGCGGTAATTTCCAAAACGCAATAGAGATTATGGCCTAACGTTTTGGACAATAAGCAATACGCCTCCATTTTTTTCACCTCTTAAAAAAAGCGTAATCACCATTTTTATCTATAACCTTTTTTTAATTGCCGTTATAGTTCGCCCAGCAATTTAATTTATTATAACACCCGTCTTAAAAAAAGCAAACACTAGCTGTGGAAAAACTGTGGATAACTTTTCAAGCACCACTGCCCCTGATAACATTAATTAGCCATTTTATACCCTTAAAGCCAAAATGTAGCATAAACTCCGCAAGAAAAATAACGCCTAAAAGTCCAAAAAGCAATTCTATATTGAAAAATGACTGTAATAAATTAAAAGCATTTTGAAACCCGGAAACCAAAGAGTCAAAACCACTTTCAAATTGTGTCAAAGTCAACCCGGGTATTTCGGCCGGAAAAAATCTGACGATCGTGTTGTCAATTATTAAAATAATAACGCTAATAAAAAAATCTAAAACCATAGTCAAAAAATATGCTTAATAAATCTAATCAACCAAAAAGAAAAAACTAAAACGATTAAAATTGTCGTTAACATTTTAATATAATCAAAAAACGCAATCGTGGAAAAATCAATACTGCTTTTTTCGCTTCCCATTATTGACAATTCTAACAGAGATGTTTCTGTAATGTTTCCCTTTACGTCATTAAATGTTTCCGTTGCTTTTGATATGTAAGAAAAAGGAAACTTGCTAGCCATTTTATTTATTGCTTGATTGAGTTCGTTAATTTTTTCGCTAGACGGCAAAAAAATTGTTTTTAACGTGTTGCCCATATTGCAAACAAGCCCCTCCAAAATTGAAAGCCCTGAACAGTCGTCTAAGCTACCGGCCGGTAGTTCCGGCATTAATGGTGGCGAAGTTTTATTGCCGTAACAGTAGTCGCTAGTCCCGCCGTTTATACCGGAACACGTCCAAGTGTATCCATTAATCGTTTCCACCATAGACGGAACAACTAGCGACGTTCTTAATTCGCAAAGTTCCGTTAACGGTGGCCACGTGTTAAACGTTTCGCCGTTCCAATCACCGCAAGTTCCGTCAACCGGTTCTGTGGTGGCAAGATAAGCCCGGCAAGATTGAGAAACAACCCCGTCTATACAATCCCAACTCCATTTTGAACCGTCAAAACCTACTGTTCCGGCCGTTCCAACGTCGCAAAGATTGACTGGTGTTGTTTCAATCAATGTTCCGGCGTCAGAACCGCACCAATCGCTCCATATGTAAGCCGGTCCG
>NZ_JALOAN010000071.1 GCF_023228785.1 Sulfurimonas sp. | reverse complement strand
CAGGGAGCCGAGGCGAAGCAGGTTGGCCGGACTCCTAAAGAAATGGATTATATTAAATCACAAGAGCAGGCGATGTACGCAATATGCTCTACCTTTGGAGTGGATCCCCGGCTTATAGGAGCGCAAGAGTTTAGCGGCAGGGCGGCAAGACAGGAAGCAGAGCGGGCTTATTGGATACACACAGTTATTCCTGAGGTGCAGATGTGGACAGAATATATGACTGTTTATTATAAACAGTTCTGGCCGGACATACGCGTCAGCTATGATCTTGCAAATATAGAGGCCCTGCAAGACGAGTTCTCGGGAAAGGCCGCCGCAGGAAGGACTCTCTTTGATATGGGGGTTCCGTTAGAAGAAATTAACCGCAGGCTTGAGCTTGATTTGAATCTCGACGATGTGCCGGGCGCGTCTGAGCCTTACGGAATAACATTGAGTAGGAAGTCCGACAGCAGGAAGTCCGACAGCCGCATAATTTTATGGCGCAGGAAAGACGGCGAGCGTCGTATATGGGAGAAGCGGTTTGCGGAGAGCTTCGCCAAAGGGCTCAAAAAAGATTTAGATGTGCTTGCTGACGTGGTTCAGAATGGAGAGAGCGTCACTAATTACGAAGACACTATCAGACAGGCTTGGGAAGAAAGGCTTTCTGTCTCTCATACTGTACTCGGTAAATTCTTCGGGGAGAAGAAGTATGATGAGCTTGTCAGTAAAGCAAAGAACTTAAAACCGGGGCAGCGCAAGAATTTCGACGCGACCGCACGCGTAATGGCGGACTTCATTCGTCAGGTCTCGCGCGCTAAAGCCGGATACATCGCTTCAACAACAATATTGAGAGTAAGAAACTTGGCGGCGGAGGCAGTCGAGAAAGGACTTGCCTTATCGGAAGTCGCGCAGCGGATACGCGATCAGGCGGAGGTCTGGACGGAGCCTCTCGAGAGGTCGCGCGCGATGCGTATCGCAAGGACTGAGGCGGGAGCCGGGATTAACCACGCGAACTATGCCGCGCGTCAGCAGGCTATCACTGAGTTTAACTGGAAGATAGACAAGGAATGGCTCGAGACTCCGGACACTCGCACGCGAGACGGCTCTACAGGAGAGGCGGACCATACGAGTAGTGGTGTCGGGGGAGAGCGCGTGCCTAACGATCAGCCTTACTCAAACGGACTTATGTATCCAGGGGATCCGTCAGGACCGGCGGAAGAAGTTATTGAATGCAGATGTAGCGAAACAGAACACGTTAACACAGAAGGAGAGACAGTATGAGATATAAAAGTTTTCCGGGAGAAGTAAAGGTAAAAGATATAGACAAAGGTATCTTTGAGGGTTACGCCTCGGTTTATGAAGTTGAGGATAGTTATGGAGAGGTTATACACAGAGGAGCTGCCGATAAGACTCTCAAGGAGAATCGCGACAGGATAAAAGTCTTGTGGCTCCACACGTTGCCGTTCGGTATGCCTGTCAAGGTCTCAGAAGATGACCACGGCATTTACACTATGTCTAAAGCGACCCCGACACAGGAGAACAAAGACAGGCTTGCTTATATAAAAGACCGCGTGGTGGACGCACTAAGCATAGGCTTTGACCTCGTGAAAGACAAGTTTCACCAGGACAATGACGGCATACTGCATATACACGAGATAAAACTGTGGGAGTATTCCCCGGTAATATGGGGCGCGAATCCCCTTGCGATGATTGAGAAGTCTAAAGGGATAATATCAATCACAAAAGATTTAGAGATTATCGGTGACGGCTATCTTTCAGGAGACCAGAAGTCTATTGAGGCCGCCATTGATAGGATAAAAGCACTCACCGCAGGAGAGCCGCCGGCGGGCACTCTCCCGGGTTCGGTAGAGCCGCCAAAAGAAGATAAAGACTTAGCCGCCATAAAGGCACTATGTCAGGAAGTGGGAAGTAGAACGGAAGCGCTTAAACTGGAGAAAGAATTAAAAGCGTTTGCCGAATCATTGAAAGTAAGGAGTTAAAAAAATGGATATTACAAAAGCACTGGAAGATTTAAGGGGTCTGATACAGACCAGGGACGCTGAGGTAGCAGAACTCGGCAAGGCGCGCGAAGAGACCGCGAAGAAACTCGATAAGGCCGGCGAAGATATGATCGCATTGAAAGCTGAAATCGCTGAGAAAGAGAAATCGCACGCTGCGGAAATCGCTGACCTGAGAAAGCTGAAAGAGGGCGGAGCCTCTAAGAGAACCCTTTCCGTGGGAGAGCAGTTCACTAAGAGCGACGCGTTCGTTGCGGCAGTCAAGGCAGGAAGCGTTGAGATTCCGAAAGTTCAGCTGAGCGGCGGGATGTTTAAGAAAGACACGAACTTCGAACCGGTCGTATCGGGTGCTGACAGCGGCGGCGTACTTGTCGAGCGTGACTCGATACAGATGATCGTAGAGCAGATATGGAAAGCAGTGACAATTAAGAGCCTCGTAGGATATGGAACGACCACCTCTGATAAGATACCGTATCTGTCAGAAGAGTTCGACAACAAGGCTGCGTTTCACGATAACAAGACCCTTGAAGAGGTTGACGGAGAAGATGTTCTCGAGAAGAAGAAACGTTCCGGCATTAAGTTCACTGAGAAGATAGTCAACACGAAGACCGTTGCGCACTATCTGACAGTTGGACGCGACATAATGCGCGACGCTCCTCAGCTCGCTGCAAGGATCAACGCTAACGGTATCTCTGGGCTTGAAGACAAAATCAACTCGCAGATGTTATCCGGCGTTGAGGGTTCAGCTTCGTTCAACGGAATACTGAACACTGACGGCATTGCGAACGATACAGTGTTTCCTGATGTAGTGTCTAACACTCTCGACAGGATCCGTATCAGTATCGCGAGAAACGCAACCCTCGGGTATCCGACAACCGGGATAGTGCTTGAACCTGTCTCCTTTGCAGAAATGCAGCTCATAAAGGGTTCAGACAATCACTATATCTGGATTGAAGCGGGCCAGGGTATGGCCTCTACAATATGGAGAGTCAGAGTAGCGGAAGACGCGGCTATGACTGCAGGCAAGTATCTCCTCGGAGACTTCGCCGGGTCGGCAATGCTGTGGGACCGTATGCTCGCGAGTGTCCGTATGACTGAGAGCCACAAAGACCAGTTCGTACGGAATATGACAACTGTCCTCATTGAAGCCTCGCTGGCTTTCGAGGTAACGCGTCCGGCCGCTTTCAGGACCGGAGATTTCGCGGCAGTAAGTACAACGTAATATAAGGTAGCGTGAGGCGGGGCTGCTGTGTTGCGGCCTCGCCCAACGCCTTATTAAAGGAGAAAATTATGGTAGATTGTTCGGACGTTAAATGCACGGCAAGCCTTACTTGCGGCGACTGCAAGCTTTCCGTCGGGTCTCCGGTAGGACCAACACGCAACAAGGAGCGCAGACCTGAGATTATAGCTCTCGGAGGCGGTTGGTACAAGGTTGGCGACAGGAAGATACACGGCAGGGAGGCCGCGCTAAAAGCAAATGATAACTAAAGCTGTTGCAAAAGACTGGCTGAATATTTCCATAGATGATGATGACGCGATCATAGATTTGCTAATAGAGAAA
>NZ_JALOAN010000038.1 GCF_023228785.1 Sulfurimonas sp. | reverse complement strand
TTATCCTCAACTTAGTATCTTTTTCAGCGAAATTGTGTCAAAATACACTAAGTAATTTAGAGATAGAAGGTGGGTTTACACAGTTTATTTTACACTCTCAGCCAAGATCTAAGGTAAACTCTCTTATATTAAGAGATTATAATTACCTCTAACACACCTAATATAACACTTGCCTATTCTAGTGTTATTGTAGGTTTTACCACTTTTAAAATCAATGTTTAAGGCATTCATTGTATCTGAGAGATTTGGTGAAGATGTCCAATAGTGATCACTTGCAACATTTTTAAATCCAACTCTTATAGCTGGATCAAATCTTTTTTCATCTACTATAGATTTTAGTTCTTTTACTCTTGGTAAGTACCAATCATCATACCCTGCAAAAACTAAACTTCGACAATATTGTTTTGCATCTTTACGATTTTTTCTTATAGTTTTAGCATCAAGATTATCTTGCCACATCAAGCCTGTGCTCTTATCCAACACTAATTCTTTTGAATCATCTCTGATTAAAGCTATAGCTACCTTTGGTTTTACTTCTTCTTTTTGAATTTTTGGTGATCTACCTAAATTTATTTCGTAAGAAAAAAGAGCAGTAGTTATTAGTATGATTTGTAGTGGTTTATTTATCATTTTATAAGTCTTTGTATATTTAAGCTATGAAAAGTTGAACTTTTGTATTATATCAGATAATAGACTTATATATAAATAGCGTAGCATAGGGGTGAAGCAGATGTTTGATGGACTTTATTTTCAACACCCATATGTAGCGCTTGTGCTTATACTTTTTATTCTTTGTGCAATTATTTGTAAGATGAAAATACCATCTTTTTATTTCCCCCATATCGCAAAGTTTATGAAATTATCAAGCGGTGGATCTAAGCTTCTACTCTTTTTAAAGTGGCTTAGCCTTGTGATGCTTATAATTTCACTTATGTCTCCTGTAAAAGATGAACCTTATGAGCTAGAACCAAAAAAAGGTTATGAAATAGCTCTGATTCTTGATGCATCAGACTCTATGAAAGAGAAAGGTTTTGATGAAAATAACAGAAATTTAACTCGTTTTGACGCTGTAAAAGAGATAGTATCTGACTTTATTATAAGTAGAAAAAACGACAATATGGGCGTTGTTGTTTTTGGTACATACTCTTTTATAGCATCACCTCTAACTTATGATGCCAAGATCTTAAAAGATGTAGTATCAAATCTATATATCGGAATGGCTGGGCCATTTACCGCCCTTTTTGAGTCATTAGCTCAAGGTGTAAACCTACTCAAATCAGCCAAATCAACAACAAAAATTGCTATTTTACTCACTGATGGATATAACACTCCTGATAGTGAGTTTCCTATTGATATAGCCATTGATTTTGCTAAAAAATATGGTGTAAAAGTTTATCCTATTGGTATAGGAAGACCTCATGAGTACAATCAAAAGATGCTCTCTTACATTGCAAAACAAACAGGAGGAGTCTCCTTTGGGGCAGTAAATGCAAGTGAACTTAGCACTATATATGAAAAGATAAATGAGTTAGAAAAATCAGAGATAGATAATGAAACATTTAGTTTTTTAAGATATTTTTATATTATTCCTCTACTTATCTCATTTTTATCTTTACTCCTTTATATGTTTTTTAGAAATAAAAGAGGGTAACTTTAATGACTTTTTTACATCCTGAATTTTTCTTGCTTTTACTTCCTCCACTTATAATAGTTTACGCATATATATTGATAAAAAAAGAATCACATGAACACTTCTTCTCAAAAGAGATAATGGATAAGTTAAAAATAAACTCTAATTCACTCTCACTAAGAAAAAGAAATTCTCTCTTATTTTTAGCAGGATTACTTATTATAATAGCATCAACAGAACCAGTACTAAAAGAGGGATCTGTAAAGGTCAAGGCAATAGGTGGCGATATCATAATAGCCTTAGATATTTCAGACTCTATGTTGTGCGAGGATCTATATCCAAATAGGCTTGAGTTGGCTAAGAAAAAAGCTCTTGAGCTAATACAAAAAACTACAAAAGATAGAGTAGGAGTGCTAGCTTTTGCAAAAAATAGTTATCTTGTTTCTCCAATTAGTTTTGATAAAAAGACTGTCTCTTTTTTACTCTCAAAACTTGATACATCAAGCATAACTCAAAAAGGTACAGATATACTCACAATGCTAGGTACTGTAGCAGAGATTAAGACTACTGCAGATAAAAAATATCTGTTAATTTTAAGTGATGGCGGAGATGACAGAGATTTTTCGGCTGAGATAAACTTTGCAAAAGAAAAAGGCATCGTAGTTTTTGTTCTAGGCATGGGAACTGAGCTTGGTGCATCTATAAAGAAGCAAGATGGCCCTCTTATAAAATATAACAATGAGATCATAATATCAACACTAAATGAATCTATCTCTAAGCTTGCTACAGAGACCGGCGGTGTATATATTCAAAATACAACATCTTCACAGGATATTGATGTCATGTTTAATGAAATCATAAATAATTCTGAACATAAAGAGTTAAAAAGTCAGGAGATACAAAGGTATGAAGCCCTATTCCACTACCCAATAATACTAGCAATACTTATCTTACTCATTGCTTTTAACTCTGTTGAAAGAATCATTAAGCACAATATCTCAGCATCTATTTTTATATTCTTTTTATTAGTAGTAAACACTTCTCCTGTTATTGGAGATATGTTTGATTTTAAGGAGTTGGCAAAGGCAAAGAGGTTTTACGAAGCAAAAGATTACAATTCCTCTGCAAAAATTTATGAAAAATATGCACAAAAGACTGATAATGCAGAGGCTTATTATAATACTGGAAATTCTTACTACAAACAAAAAGAGTATTTAAAAGCTTTAAGTGCTTACTCATTTGCAAGAGTTCTGGATAAAGAGTTAAAAGCTAAAAAGCTATCCAATATGGGTAATGCTCTTGTGCGCTTAGGTACTATAAATACTCTAGAGCGAGCAGTAAAACATTATGAAGTATCACTAAGGATCAAAGAAGATCTTCATACAAGAGAAAACTTAGAAGCTGTTTTAAAAGTTTTAGAAGAAAATAAAGAAGATGAACAAAAGCAAGATGAAGATATAGAATATAAAGAGCAAAAAACCGATGAAAGTGGTGACGATTCAGATGAAGCGAATGATGAAAACAATAAAAACAAAAACAAAAATTCTAAAAATAAAGATAAGTCAAAAAATAAAAAATCACAAGAGAAGATAAATCCCAATGATAAACAAAAGGAAGATTCTGATGATGCAAAAAATGATGAAGATAATAGTGACAAAAACTCAGATAATGACAATAACAATGATGCAAATCAAGAACAAGCAAAAGAGTTAAAAAATAAAGAAAAAAAAGAAGTTCAAAACAAAGGCGGTGATGCCAAGTCAGATTTAAAATCTAAAAAGATGAGTGATTTAGAAGAAATAAAATGGGTTGAGAAGTTAAACTCTAGGCAAAACACTTATCTCTATAGACTAAACAAAGAAAGAATTGAAAATGATAAAAAAAACGAAAAACCTTGGTAAAGTAAAAAATCATATAGTGGTAACAAATAAGAAGTCTATTTTTATGTAAGATCTAACGACGCATTTGTGCGCCGTTAGTTAAGTGTTTAAAAGATGCGCTAAACTCAAGTTGAGCAAGCGGAAACCCCTGGAGGGGTTGTAGGTTGTACTGATTCATTTGAAGCACCACCAGCTGCATTTACAGCTTCGATTGTAGCCCAAATAGATTCAGCAGCTGTTGCATATCTCTTTGCACTCTCACTAGTTGGATTTACAAAAGTAATAGGTTTACCTTCATCTCCACCAGTTCTGATACTTGATTCGATTGGAATCTCAGCAATTATTTTAGTATCGAACTCATCTGCCATTGGCTGTGATGTTCCTTTACCAAAGATATCATACTCAACACCAGTATCTGGCGCGATAAATCCACTCATATTCTCAACTATTCCAGCTATTGGAATATCAAGTTTTTTAAACATATCTAATGAACGACGAGAATCATCAATAGAGACAGCTTGAGGAGTAGTTACAACAAGTCCTGCAGTCACTGGTACACTTTGAGCAAGAGTTAGTTGTGCATCACCAGTTCCTGGTGGCATATCGATAACTAAACAGTCTAGTTCTGACCAAAGAATATCTCTTAAAAACTGCTCGATTGCCTTCATAATCATAGCACCACGCCACATAAGAGATTGTCCCTCTTCCATAAGTGAACCCATAGACATAACTTCAATGCCATAAGCTTTTATAGGAAGAACTTTGTTTCCATTGATCTCTGGCTTGATATCTGATATACCCATCATACGAGGAATATTTGGACCATAGATGTCAGCATCTAAGAGCCCCACTTTTTTGCCCTGAGCCGCAAGTGCTATAGCAATATTTACAGATGTAGTTGACTTACCAACTCCACCTTTTCCAGAACTCACCATCAAAAAGTTTTTAACTTGTGGAGCTATGTTTTTGCTCTTTGGTTTTGGAGCTTCTGGCATTTTTGGAGCTTTGATGTTACATGTAACATTTGCCACGCCTACAGCTTTTAGCTCTTTAGTTGCATCGTCAGTTATCTGCTTTGCAACTTCAGGTGCACTCGATGTTATCTCTACATTGAAACTAACATCATTGCCCTTAATCTCTATACTATTTACAAAACCAAAAGTCACTATATCCTTAGTAAAACCCGGATACATAACTTTTGATAGTGCTGAATTTACTATTTCATTAGTCATTTTTAAATATTTCCTTTTTATTAATTTGTTACACTATTAGGAAGTGAGGCTGAAGTCTCACTTCCGAAAAGCCCTGATACAACTAACACTTAGCATCAATGTAAGAACTATATCATATCTAAATAAGACAAAAATTGTCCTATATCAATTAACTCTTTTTTTTAAGCCAAAGACTCGGCTTCTTCTCTCTCTTTTGCTTCTCTTTCTTTGTTTTCTCTTGAGATCTGCTCTATAGCTTCTGGATTATCCATAATATTTTGAGTTATTTTGTAAGAACAAAACTTTGGTCCACACATCGAACAAAACTCTGCTTCTTTAAAAACATCTTGCGGAAGTGTTTCATCGTGGTACTCTCTAGCTCTCTCGCTGTCAAGTGCTAACTCAAACTGTCTCTCCCAGTCAAAAGCATATCTAGCGTCACTCATCTCATCATCTATATCTCTAGCTCCCTTGCGACCTCTTGCGATATCTGCCGCATGTGCTGCAATCTTGTAAGCTATGATGCCTTCACGAACATCATTTGCATTTGGAAGACCTAAATGCTCTTTTGGTGTTACATAACAGAGCATACTAGCACCATGCCAACCGCCAACCGCAGCACCAATAGCTGAAGATATATGATCATATCCAGCAGCAATGTCTGTAACTAATGGTCCAAGTATATAAAATGGAGCTTCATGGCAAAGCTCACGTTGAAGCTTCATGTTTCTCTCAATTTGGTTTAGTGGAACATGCCCAGGACCCTCTATCATGATCTGAACATTTTTCTCCCACGCCCGGAGTGTGAGTTCACCTAAAACTTTAAGCTCACCTAGTTGTGCATCATCAGATGCATCTGCTAAACAGCCAGGACGAAGAGAGTCTCCTAAACTAAGTGCTACATCATACTTTGCACAGATATCTAAAATATCATCAAAAGCTGTATAGAAAGGGTTTTCTCTATGGTAGTGCATCATCCATGCAGCCATAAGTGAGCCACCACGACTTACTATTCCCATCTTTCGCTTTGCAATCTTTGGCATAGTCTCTAGCAAAAAACCAGCATGTACTGTAAAGTAGCTCACACCCTGTTTTGCTTGGCGCTCTAAAACTTCAAGCATAACTTCGATGCTGAGATCTTCTATCTTATTTCCTACATCGTGAAGTATTTGATAGATAGGAACTGTACCTATTGGTATCTTTGAAGATGCAATGACTGCTCTTCTTATCTCATCTAAATCTCCTCCAGTTGAGAGATCCATAGCAGTATCAGCTTTGTAGTGTTGCGATACTTGCATTTTTTCAACTTCACCTGCAACATCAGATGCAATAGCAGATGAGCCGATATTTGCATTTATCTTACACTTTACTGCTATTCCTATAGCCATTGGCTCTAAAGATGTGTGATTTACATTTGCAGGGATGATTAGTCGCCCTCTTGCTATCTCACTTCTTACAAGTTCAGGGGATAGGTCTTCTACTTTTGCAACATACTCCATCTCCTCAGTAATTATACCCTTCTTTGCATAATACATCTGAGTTTTTACAGAGTCATTTTGGCGTTTTTTTACCCATGAAGTCCTCATATTTTCTCCTTAATTTTTATACAAATCCTTAAATCATATTATGGAGATGCATCTTTGCAACTTATCTAAAAGAATGTGCAAATATAATCAAATAAAGTTAAAGTAGCATTAAGTTACTAAACAAATAAATCTTCAAAGTTACTCTAGCACTCTAGTTTTAAAAAAAAGAGAAAAAAAAGCTTTGTCTGTGTATAATTTCGTAACACTTTTATATACGAGGAGCATATTTGGCTGATATTACACTTATTTTACTAGCCGCTGGGAGTTCTAGTCGCTTTGATTGCGACGTTAAGAAACAGTGGTTGCGTATTGAGAATGAGCCTTTATGGCAATTTGTCGCTCGTAAGTGTGTAGAAACTAAACTTTTTAGTAAAATAATTATTACCTCTTCAAAAGATGACATCGCCTTTATGAAGTTTTATGACTCATTTACATTTGTAGAGGGTTCTACCACAAGAGGAAAATCTCTTAAAAATGCTCTTAGTGAAGTTAGTAGCGAGTATGTTCTCGTTAGTGATATAGCAAGACCTTGCATAGATGAGAGCTTTTTAAAGTCAATCATATCTCATGCTTTTACCGCAGATTGTGTGGTTCCCTATCTTAGTGTTAATGACACTATTGTTTATGAAGATAAAACCATAGATAGAGAAAAAGTTAAAAGAATCCAAACTCCTCAACTCTCAAAAACTAAAGTCCTAAAATCAGCATTAGATACAGAAATAGAGTACACAGATGAGAGCAGCGCTATAGTTGCCTTTGGTGGGTCAAGAAAATTTATCCACGGCATGGCTGATGCTGATAAAATTACATACGCTAAAGACTTAAAAAAACTTCCATGCCTTACACCTCCATCAAACGACACCTTCGTTGGTACTGGCTTTGATGTTCATGCATTTGAAGATAAAAAAGAGATGCATCTTTGTGGAGTAAAGATTGATTCAGAGTTTGGTTTTAAAGCACATAGTGATGGCGATGTAGCTATTCATGCTCTTATTGATGCACTTCTTGGTGCTAGTGGCATGGGGGATATAGGAGAAATGTTTCCTGATAATAGCGATGAGTACAAAAATATAGACTCTAAAGTGCTTCTTACTAAAGTTTGCACAAAGATAAAAGAGTTTGGTTTTGTTATAATAAATGTAGATATAACTATAGCTGCTCAAACACCGCGCATTGGTAGCTATAAGTTTGCTATGCGTGAGACAATAGCTGCTATTTTAGGATGTGAGAATTCTAGAGTAAACATAAAAGCTACAACAACTGAGCAACTCGGCTTTATAGGTCGAAGTGAAGGCGTTGGAGTTATTGCAAATGCAAATTTAAAATATTTTGATTGGACGAAAATTTGAAGATATTAATTATAGAAAACGAAGTTTATTTAGCACAAAGTATTGCTACAAAGCTAGGCGATTTAGGTCATGTATGTGAACTGTGTACATCTACAAAAGATGCTATAAAGAGTAACAATTATGATGTTGTCCTTCTCTCAACCAACATAAACGGACAAGATTTTAACCCTGTCATAGAGACCTTTAGAAGTGCCATAATTATTCTTATGGTTTCTTATATATCAAATGACACTGTCTCAAAACCACTTAGTGCAGGGGCTAAAGACTATATACTAAAACCCTTTATGATAGAAGAGTTAGTCAGAAAGATAAACCACTATCAAGATTATGAAAAACTAAAAAAGAGAGATGTAGCTTACAAAAAATACCTAACTCACTCTTTTTCAACTCTAACTCATGAGTATGATCATGACTCTATAGAACTACCTATTTTTATCTCTTCTTCATTTCAAAAGCACTCTGATGCTTTTGCTTTTGAACATGCTTATGAAAAAGATCTACCTATTTACTTTATAACTCTGAGTGATCCTAAAGCTATAAGTGAGATAGAGTCACTAAATCAAGATGCAATTCTCTACATAATAGACTATCAAACGCTAAAAAAAGGGGACAAGAAGACTTTTTGTTCTCTTATTGCCAATAAAAAGGCTATAGTCTCTAGTACAGACAAGATAGAAAATGTAGAACACCGCGTCTTAGAGATAAAGAGTGAAAACAACATTTTTGATCAAGGCGATATTTTACCGATAGAAGATTATGTAAAGTATATTGTGCTCAATTATCAGTACAAGTTTCCAGATATAGAATTATCTAAGAAGCTAGGCATCAGCCGTAAAAGTTTATGGGAAAAACGAAAGAAATATGACATCATCAAGAAAAAATAAAACTCTTCTCATAGATGAAGAAGCTGCATCTGCTTTAGAGTTACTAAAAGATGGGTTGTTACTTCCTGCTACTTCTCTAATGGGATCAAAAGAGAGTCAAAGTGTATTAGAAACTGGTCTAATAAATGGAAAAACATTTCCTTTTCCTTTTATCTTAGCTCCATCAGGAAAGAAAAACGCAAAAGTTTTAAAGAGCCTTGAAGTTGGAGAAGAGCTAACTATACTCTTCAAGGATAAACCTTTTGCAACTCTTATAGTAGATGAAGTTTTTCCTATAGATCCAAGTGAGAGGATTAGACACATTTATGGGACTGATGATATTAGCCATCCTGGTGTTGCTGCGACTATAAATAGGCTTGGCACACTTGGAGTTTGTGGAGATTACACTCTTTGCAATGAGTCTTCAAGTAAGATTAAAGAGAGTATAAAAAATGCTCAACTTGCCATAGCAGCAAAGCATACCACATCACTTGTAATGGCTGCAAATCCTCTACATCGCGCTCATGAGAGGCTCATAAGACATAGTCTTGAAGACACAGATCTACTAGTTATATTTTTACTAAAATCATATACAGAGTCAAATTTAGATTATGAAACGAGAAAAGAGACACTTGACTTTTTTATAAACAACTATCTTACAAAAAATCATGTTTTAGTAGTTCCACTAGACAATAGTTATATATTTGGTGGATACAATGAGATCATTATAGACGCAATAGTTGCTAAAAACTATGGAACAGATAGACTCACAATTGGTCGAAATCATGCTGGACTTGGTATGTTTTATGATTGTAATTCAGACAAATCTATTATAGATAAAGTGATTGGAATAGATATAGAGATAAACATAGCGAGCGAATATGTCTACTGTGATAAATGTACTACACTAGTTAGTAAAAACACTTGTCCACATGGGCAACACCACCAAATCTCTTACAACTCAAACTCCATACTAGAACTTTTAGAGTTAGGTCTTTTACCTCCTACTATTTTGGTAAGAAAAGAGATATCAGCTCATATACTCTCAAAACTTTTTCCAAAAAGATTTAAAAATCTAGAAAAACTATACTATGACATCCTTCCAATAGAGGGACTTTTAGAAGAGCGAACAGAGAAAGATTTTTATCTAGAACTTATGAAACTCTACCAAACAACATCACTTACTTAGGATTTTTATTTTGAATTGGTTTTTTTTAACATTGGGATATAGCGGACTCTTCCCAAAAGCACCTGGGACTATGGGAAGCTTTGTAGCTCTGATTTTAGGCATATTAGTACTTATGTTTTTTACAGTAGAGACTCTTTTTTTAGCAACAGTTCTCATTAGTATCATAGCTATCCGAGAGATAAATAAGTATGAAGAGAAAACTAAGATCCATGATGATACGCGCATTGTAATTGATGAGTTAGCAGGAATGTGGTTTGCACTAAGTGTGGCTCCTGCTATGAGTATCTCAATGGGTGAGATAACAAACTTTGAAAATGGTTTTTTGATCCAAGCCCTACTTTCATTTGCACTCTTTAGATATTTTGACATCAAAAAACCATCTATTATCGGTCGCATAGACAGAGAGGTAAAGGGTGGTATTGGAGTTATGGGCGATGATATCATCGCAGGTTTTGCAGCTGGAATATCAAGTGCTATTATATGGCAAGGGTGGTTACAGATTCAAGGTATTATGTAAAAACTATCTCTTTCATCTAAACTCCTCACACCTGCTTCTGCTATTTATTCCACCTCTAGAGAGGATGGAACGAGAAATAAAACCTAAATATTCAAAGGGTCACTTGAGGGTTCTATCTCTTGGAAATCTTCTATAATGTTTGCAAACATCTTCTTAGTCTTGTTAGCTTTTTTAATATAGTCATCAAAAATAGCTTTAGAAGCAGAGAAGGCTTCACCTAGCTCTTTATATATCATGATACGACCATTTATGTGCTTGTCTATCTCAGTAAATGCATCTTTTAGATACTCTTTTCTTGTTGTATGTCTAAATAGAGCTCTAACCATTTTCGTGCGCTCTTTTATAGGTATGGACTCATCTATGGCCTCTGCAATTCTCTTGATATCTAATCTTGAGAGATAGATTCCGCTAATGGCTGGGGATAAGAGTTTTGAAGTTAATGCATCTACAAACTGTGGAACTGGCTCTTCATCTTCCTTATCACCTGCATCTTGGTCGTTCAATTTTTCATCATCTAGTGAGCAGTTATCACTTACAAACTTATCAAACTCTGCACGAAGATCGCTAAAATCATCTTTTTTCATCTAATTTTTCCTTATTTTATAGTTTTATAAACTTGGGATGCTAGTTTTTCTATCATATCATCATAACTTGTGTAGCTGGCATCTAGTTCTTTTGCTCTTTTTTTAAGAGCTGAGAACTCTTTTGTATTTTTCATATCAAACGACTCTTTTGGTAACTTCTCTATCATACTTAAAGAGTCAAATATTGAGAAATCAAGTAGAGCATCATACTCTGCTAGATCTAGATTCATTTGGCTAGTTATTCTATTTATATCTGCATCTTTTATCTCTAGTTCTTTGGTAAAATTCATCAAGTTCTCAAGATTTTCATCAAAATAACTAATATCAAACCCGCAAGAGAGATATGAAAAAGCTTTAGCATGTGAAGATGTCCCAATCATCGCAATTTTTGAGACTCTTAGATCTTTTAGGTGCTCAACTAAAACTCTAATGCTAAAGATATCTCCCCGCAAGCATTCAACCTCTCTAAAAACTATGTCACACATTCCAGTTTTTTTAACAAGAGATGATGCCTCATCTAGTAGATCTAGTATCTCTTGTACATATTCGTTTGATATTACTGCTCCACTTACCTCTGACTTTTTCATATTTGAGAGAGTAAAGTATAGATCATCTTCGCGGATATTCATCGGTATCATCATCACATCATCACTATTTGCTTTAAACATCTTGTTTATAACTGCACTAAACCTACTCACTCCAGCATGCTCGCCTATGAAACCAAATAGTTTAGTCTTTTTGCTTATCGTATTTGCACTGTTCATCATAACTACATATCCTCACTTATGCCCCAAAGTTCGCGAGCCTCTTCTTCTTCTGCCTTACATCTATAACACATCTTCTCATCAGAATTTGTACTAAAGATGATGTTACACTCATCACATCTTCGTACATTAAAAGATACAAGATTTTGCACAGCTGGCTCAAAAAATTCTTTTACTTTATATGTGCCACTAAGAGTGATAGCGTTAGGCGCACAAACATCATGGCAAACACTACACTTTATGCAAAGCAGTGGATCAAAATCTATCTTAGAATTTTTTATGTCCGAGCTAAGTGCTCCTGTTGGACAGACTCTATAACACATTTGACAAGCTGTACAACTATCCTCATCAAGGAGTTTTTGCGAAGTAAAACTTAACTCATTTGCATCTATAACATGGTAAGTAGATGGTTTTTCTACTCTCTTTATAGAGCTATAAAGCAGTTTTCTTCTATGTGTGATTCTTTTTTTTCTAAGAAGTTCTATATCTTCTTTTTGCAAGGTATGCTCAACTAACTCATCAGTAGCTTTTTTAACTTCACCCTCAAATGAATGTTTCGCTTTTGCAACATTACCAAGTGTAATGGAGCTAAAAAACTCTCTTCTGTTACTTAGTTTTTCTAGCTCTTTTGCTTCATAGCATAGATCTTTAAGACTAATTTTAGCCTCACTCTCCATAGCCCCTAAAACATAAGAAGCCTCTTCATAGTTTTTAATTATCTGAAGTTTACATTTGTGAGCAATTGCACAATTGTCGCAATGCCCTAGATCTAGCACAATCTCTTTTTTTAAAACTGCAAGTGAGATCATATACTCAACACTCAAAGCTGCAATACAAGGAACATTCTTAGCACAAGAAATAAGGTTTTCCTCGCCATCTATAAACTCAAAGAAAAACTCACTAGCACTAAAGTTATCTAAAGATAGTGCTTCACTCGGACATATCGCATCACAAGCACCACAACCAACACATGCTGAGAAGTTTATGGATGGTAGTGGATTGTTTGCTACTACTATTGCATCAGTTGGACAGATTAGCTCGCACTTGTTGCACTGACTCTCTCTTGCAAGAGAGCGGACACACTTGCTAGCACTAAGAGAGATTAATGACATTTGCTTATATCATCTCTCTTTGTTTTATCTCATCTACTAAGTACTCATGATCACTTAGTAAAAATTCTAGTGCCATCTCTGCAGCATCATAATAGAGCGGAGTTCTTGCCTCATACTTCATATTTATAAGATAGAGTGGTGCCCATTTTACTAGGTGCTTTTGTAAAAACTCTAACTCTACTGCTCTTATCTCTGCCACTGAGATCATTTCACCATCTTCTAGTGCTTTTGATTCTGCCTGACATAGATGATGCATAAATTCAAACTCTATTCCTATATGATCTGATGAAACTGTTCTAGAAGCTTCGTAGTCAACCATAAAGTTGTAAGCGCTATACATATCAGTCACAGGATTAGCACCTCCAGTTTCTATCATCTGATCATCTCTTACATAAAAAGACTCATAAGGTATGAGATGAAGAATAGAGAGGTTTACAAAGTCAGGGTTTATATACTCAGCTAAGAGTTTCTCTTCTGAAATCTCATTTAGTGGTTCCCACTCTTTAAGTGTTGGAAAAAAATCTAAAACATTTTTATCTTTTTTTATCATTTTTAGCATCTCAACATCTAACTCTTGCATTAATATACGAGAGAGAAGTGCATAGATATTTACTCTAGATTTTGTTTGTTGCATTATTATAACCTTATATTATTTTATAGACTAAAACGAACTTGTCCGTTTCAGTGGCAGGGACAGATTGTCCCTTGCAACCCTCTAAAGCTACGAAAAACTCGTTTTTCGAGATTAATAAGGTTTTTAAAAGTGATGATTTTATCACGAAAGTCTGAAACTATCATTAGCTAGGTTGATTAGACTCATGATAGAGACTCATCGATGGAAATGCAAATTCTAATGAATTTTGCTCTAAAATCTGCATAATTTTAAATAAAACATCTTCTTTTACTTCAAGCCACTCATCCCAAACTACACTCTTTGAAAAACAGTATACCAGTATATTTATGCTAGAGGGTGCAAACTCATCAAGATAAACAAGTAGTGTCTTTTTTATACCTATCTCATCTTCTCTTGAGACAAGCTTTGAACTTCTAGTTGACTCATAGTTAAACTCTGTATTTACCGTAGCAATTTGTGGATGTTCTTCTAACATTTTTCGAATCTGTGCTACTGCATTTTTCAAATCTTCGCTCTTAGAGTCATACTTAACACCAACACTCATCTTTATCCTACGACCAAGTGAGCGTTTGTTCCAGTTTTTGACCTCTTTATTTGTAAGTATAGAGTTTGGAATAGCGATGATAGCATTATCAAAAGTTCTTAGCGTTGTAACTCTTAGACCAATCTCAACTACAGTTCCTTCTAAGCCATTTACAACGATCCAATCCCCTTGAGAGAAAACATCACTAAAGAGGATAGAGAGAGTTCCAAAAAAGTTAGCTAAAGAGTCTTTAGATGCAAGTGCAACTGCCAAACCACCGATGCCAAGACCTGAGAGGATTGCAGTTAGATCTGCACCAGCGAGATAGAGAACTATAAGTAAACCAATAACCATAATAATAAAGTTGATTATCTTAATACCAACATTTATAACTTCTCTTTTGATTTTTTTATCAACTGCTTGGATCTCATGTATCTTTATAAAGGCAATGTTGTTTACTACCTTATAAATCATAAACGTTAGCAAGATCGCATAAGAGATTTTAAAGAGCTCATTTAAAATACCGACGCCCGAAAAGTCATAATAGATAAAGATTAAAACCTCTATCCCTAAGAGGATCATCACAATCTCCATAGGTTTTCTGATACTTTTTAAAATATCTTGAGAGTATTTTTTCAAAGAGTGTATCTCAACTATAAAGGACTCTATTTTTATGTAGATATATGTGCGAAGAATATACATCAAAATTGAGACAACTATCATAAACAAAATCTTTACAACACTAAAACCATATGGCTCTATAATAGAGTTCACTTTTTGTGCAATGCTTGTATTATTTATAGAGATAACTGGATTTATGAGATTAAATTTTGAGTACTTATTTAACCTATACATCTTTTTTTCAAACATTGATAAGTACTTTAAGACATCAGCATTTATCTCTATAAGTGCATAATAATCTTTGATGTTTTGTTGAGCTTGTTTTAAGATTGCTGAGTCTTGATTTAGGGCTAAAATATCAAAATAATCAACACTAGTAAGTTCTGCATTGTACTCTTGATTTTTTGCAAACATTTCACTCATATAAGTTTGATACTCCACAAACTCCATATCATCTAAGGCTCTTAGGATGCTTTTTATCATATCACTTTGAGCATCTAAAAGTTTGTAAGACTTCACTAAGACCTCATCTCGTACTACAGCATAGTTATTTCCTAGACGCTTATTTAACTTGATAACTTTTTCTAATGCAAAGATTTCAGCATTAAAATTTTTATAGCTATTTATAAACTCTTCTTTATCTGTCAAAAACTCATCTAGTTTTTTTGAGTAAAGATTTTTTTGCTCTTGTGCAATGAGCATAATTTTCTCTTGAGTAGTATTGCTTTCATTCATCTGATGAATTAGACTAATTTGTTTAGAAAGAAAAGGCATCTGCGCAAATTTTGATTCTACAGCTAAAAGTGGCAGTGTTAAGATTACAAATATAATTAATTTTTTGATAAGTGACTCCTTAATTTTTCATAGATGTTTTTAACATCATTCTCCTAAGATAGGCTATCTTACTTTGAAGTGGTAGATCTTTTGGACAAACATCTTGACATCCCAAAAGTGTCATACAACCAAAAACACCATCTTCATCTCCGATAAGCTCATAATACTCTTCATCACTTCTTTTATCTCGTGGATCTAAATGATAACGTGCTATCTTGTTAAGCCCAACTGCACCAGTAAATGACGGTCTCATCTGAATAGTTCCACATCCAGCAACGCAACATCCACACTCAACACAACGATCAATCTCATAGATCTCATCAGCTAACTCAGGCTCCATACGCTCTTCAAGTTTGTCAAAGTTCATCTCGTTCTCTTTGTCATGTATCCAAGTCTCTAGATGCTCATTTAAGTTACGCATCCACTTTCCTGTGTGGATAGATAGATCTCCTATGAGCTCAAAAAGGGGAAGCGGTGCTAGAGTTATATGTTCATCAAGCTTAGCAGTAAGAGTTCGACAAGCCAGAGTTGGTCGCCCATTTACAAGCATTGCACAACTTCCACAAATACCAGCACGACAGACAAAGTCAAACTTCAAAGAGTTATCATGATGTTCTCTTATCTCATTTAAAACTATATAAAGCGTCATACCATCAGCTTCCTCAACTTCAAAAGTTTCCATCTCTGGAAAATCTTCTGGATCATTTGGATCAAACCGCAAGATGCTAATCTTTAAGAGTCGCTCTTTTTTCTCAAGACTCATATGTTTTCTCCAAATCTTTCATTTATCTCTCTATACTTCTTAGGTAGTTTATCCATAAAAGGCATGATTGCATCTTGAATAGCAAATCTATCTAAGCCCTCACCTTCTAGTTTTGATGTAATATTTTGCACTTTTTGCTCTCTAAGAGCTGTCATTGGATGATGTTTTGTCAAATCTTTGCCATAACCGCGAAATCCAGGAGCCATCTCCATAGTCTCAATATTTATCTGCTCATAACTCACACTCGGCATAGTCTGCTGTGGATCTGGCCATGAGGTGATAGTTCTCTTTAACCAATTTTCATCATCACGTGCTGGGAAATCTTCTCTTGAATGAGCACCTCTACTCTCTTGTCTTAGATATGCTCCAAGAGCGCAAGTCAGTGCCACTTTTATCATCTTTTGAGTTCTGTAAGCATTTACAAGAGCAGGATTTGCAGCTCGACTCTTTGATCGAAAGACTTCTATGTTTTTACTTCTAAGAAGAAGTTCTTCCAATTCATCCACTGCTTCTTTAAGCTCGATTCCATTTCTAAAGATCCCAACTTTTTCCATCATTATCTCTTCCATACGGCGACGAAGAACATAAGCGTCTTCTCCATTTTCATGGCTTAAAAGTTTGTCTAATTTCTCTTGTTCAGCTTGAACAAATGATTTTATCTTAGCACTATGAATCGTCATATCACTCTCTTTTGAGTCTAAAAAATCACTTATATACTCAGCTACCAACATCCCAGCTACAACGGTCTCACTAACAGAGTTTCCGCCAAGTCTGTTAAATCCGTGCAGATCCCAACAAGCTGCTTCTCCACAAGAATAAAGACCTTTCATAGTTTGAGATTCGCCTGTATATTTTGTTCTGATACCACCCATTGAGTAGTGTTGAGTTGGACGAACTGGGATCCAATCAACCGCTGGATCTATCCCTAAAAAGTTCTCACAGATCTCTTTTACTTCACGCAAATTTTTCTCAATATGCTCACGTCCAAGTATAGTGATATCAAGCCAAAGGTGATCTCCATATTTTGATTTTACGCCTTTGCCAGCTCTTATATGTTCAGTCATTCTTCTACTTACTACATCACGAGATGCAAGCTCTTTCTTCTCAGGTTCATAGTCTGGCATAAATCTATATCCATCTTTATCCAACAAAAGTCCACCATCTCCACGACAGCCCTCAGTTGTGAGTATTCCAACGGGAACTATTGCAGTTGGATGAAACTGAATTGCTTCCATATTTCCTAAAGTTGCAACTCCACTCTCTAACGCAATAGCTTGACCAATTCCTTGACAGATGATGGCATTTGTTGAGACACTATAGATGCGACCATATCCACCAGTTGCGATAGTTGTAGCTTTTGAGACATAGGCTACTAACTCGCCACTCATCAGGTTTCTTGCAACTGCACCATAACATTTTTGATTTTCATGTATAAGTGAAATTGCTTCAAGCCTCTCATGGATCTCAACATCTTGCTCATGAGCCTTGTTATCCATCGCGTAAAGCATTGAGTGACCAGTTCCATCAGAGGTATAGCAAGTTCGCCACTTTTTAGTTCCTCCAAAATCCCTAGCTGTTATAAGTCCGTGAGCCTCATCTTTTTCAGTGATGTTCACTTTTTTAGCATTTATGATAGCCTCTCTAGTTCCTCTATGAACTCTACTCCATGGAACTCCCCAATGTGCAAGCTCTCTTATCGCTTTTGGAGCACAGTGAGTAAACATACGAGCTACATCTTGATCAGCTCCCCAATCGCTCCCCTTTATGGTGTCTGAGAAGTGAACATCTTCATTGTCGCCCTCTCCCATCTTAGAGTTTGCCAAACTTGCTTGCATACCGCCTTGCGCTGCTGCAGAGTGAGATCTTTTTGGAGAAACAAGAGATAAAACAATAGCATCGTGACCTCTCTCTTTGACTCCCGTAGCCACTCTCAAACCTGCCAAACCACCGCCAATGATCAAAACATCTGTATATATAACTTTCATCTAGTGGACCTTCATATTTATAGTTGTAGATTGGTATCTTGTATCTGCTTGTAAGTCATTGGTGTAAGCTATGTATATGTATTTTGCAAGACTAAGTGAGCCTATTATTATGTAAAGAGCAATAAAAGCTTTCATCAAAAACTTAAATCTTCTTCTTGATGTTTTTGTGTTTTTACCCTCCATAAAGCCCCATTTTAGAGCTAGTCTATAGAGTCCTATAAAAGCGTGAGAAACAACTGATAAAAGAAGCAAAAAGTATAACGGTGCCATGTTTTGATTCACTACTCTAAAAGCAGATGCAAATGGTCCTATATTTTGTGGTTCTGCCATCATTGTATAAAGATGTACAGATCCGATAAAAAGCATAATAAAGCCACTAAGTATTTGAACGATCCACAAATGTGTATCCTCATGCTTAAAGCTAGTTATATGGTTTTTCATAAGCTTATGTTGTTTGTAATTGTTTGGAAATTTTTTAAGAGCAACGGCCGCATGAACTATAAATATCACAAAAATAGCCCCAGCAAAAAAAGAGATAATGCCTGGATATCTCTCTCCAAAAAAGTAGTAACCCTCAAACATGATAGTCACTCTATACATCATCTCATTACTAATTAATATGGAAGACTCAAAAAGTATATGTCCCATTATAAAAACACCCAAAATAAGTCCAGTAGCACTTTGCAATAGATCTAGTCTAGCTGGCATCTTATCTATCTTTTTACTCTTCATTTAGTCTCCAAAAATATCTTTTGATATAGTTTTGTAATTCTACTATAATAATCTTTTTTAAAAAAGTTATTGACTTAGAGCAACCACTTTTCTTTATAACTTATGTTAAAATGATTTTTTCAAGGAGTCATCATCACTTACACTATCATTCACACCATACATATTTTTTCGGTTTTTATCTATGGAGGTTTTTTATTTGTAGATATTCTTTTTTTATCTAAGATGCCTCAAACATTAAGCTCTGATGAGCATACAAAAGCTAGAGAATCTATCATGATTCATGTAAGAAAAGTTGTTCCAAAAGCTCTTATAGTTGCAGTTATAACTGGACTTTATATGTTTTTTGTAGTCTTTGGAGAGATACAAGATACTGGACCTTCATACTTTCAAGTTCTTCTAGGCATAAAAGCTACTTTAGGACTTTGGTTAGGTTTAAGAGGTGTAAATCAAGTCTTTTTCGGGATCCAACCTTGGGTATTTACAAGTCATCTTTTTCCTTTTACTTTAGTAGTTATTATCATATTATTATCACAACTAATGTATCTTTAAAATACTCATTTAATCACAAATTTATAATAAATACCTCTTTTTAACTTTTGTTTTATAAATATTTCTTATTTTTTAGCTAGAATGTAAGAACGATATAAAACATAAGGTCTGCACATGTTTTCAAATATAAGTATCCAAAAAAAGATGAACTTTTTCGTGTTGTTGGTGAGCATGTCTGTTTTAGCAGCTACTATTTTTATTTTTTGGGCTATGAGCCATATAGAATCAAAATATGAACACCTTCATAAAAACTCAATGTTAGGAGCCTTACACACTCTAGAAATTGAAAAAAACCTAAACTATATAAGTAGAACAACAAGAGACATTATGCTCGGTGGCGACTATGAGCATGATATGAAAAAGCTCTCAGAGTCCATACAGAGTATAGAAAAACATTTCTCGTCATTAGAGTCTATGATGAAAGATGATGACTCTTTAGTGATGGTCAAAGATGCAAAAACTTCTACAATGCTCTTTTTAAACAACTCTAACAAAATGATGGAATCACTTAGTAGCAATGATATAAAAAACAACAAAGTCGGCATATATGCAAAATATAAAAACGACTTAACACCCTTTGCGAACGCGTCAAGAGACTCATTTAAAAAGCTTGTTAAACATAAAAAAGAAGAGCTTACTAAGGATTCCAATTCTCTTGAAGATGAGTTAACTTTTTATAAGTTTTTCTCACTTGCAGGTGGTCTGCTTTTAGCTTTTGTAGTATTTATCTTGGCTCTTAGTATTAGAAAGTCCATCACAAGTGGTATTTCAGACTTTATCACTCTTATAACTCACGCTGCAAAAGGTGACTTCTCACACAAAGACAGTACAAAGTATAACAAAGAGACAGAGCTTGGTATCTTAGGAGCAGAACTCTCAACTCTCATAGGTCACATAAAAAAACTTATAAGAGAAACACACACAACTATAACCGAGGCTTCAAAAGGAGTCTTCACTCATAAAATATCCTCAGCAGATATGCAAGGAGAGTTTGTAGAAGCCCTAAAAAGTGTTGAGACAAGTATAGAATTTATGAAAGAACAGAGCCAAAAGGCGGCAAGAGATACTTTCAACTCAAAGCTAAGTGCAAAAAGTATAAATGTCTCAGAGTCTCTCTCGCTAATCATCAGCAATCTAAGAGAAAATATTGGTAATTTAAAAGAAGTCACAAAAGCCACAAAATCAGCTTCAAATCTTGCAATAAACTCTAGAGAAAACATCAACGAAATTGTCAACGAGCTAGTAGATTTAAGCGAGCAAGTAAGCGTCTCAAACCATAGTATAAGTGACCTAGCAAATCAAACAAATGATATCACTTCTATTATAGAACTTATAACAGACATAGCAGATCAAACAAACCTCCTTGCTCTAAATGCTGCCATAGAAGCAGCGCGTGCAGGTGAACATGGGCGAGGTTTTGCAGTAGTTGCTGATGAAGTTAGACAATTAGCGGAGAGAACTCACAAAGCTACAGGAGAGATCTCAGCTTCCATCAAGTCGCTACAACAAGAGATGAACGAGATCCAAGAGAGTTCTACTAAGATGAAAAGCACAGTTGAGTTCTCAGCATCAAAGATAAATGAATTTGAGGGAACTCTAGTTGAACTTAGCGATACTTCAAGCCAGATCGTTGACTACTCTTATGGGATGGAAAATTCTATATTTGTTGTTCTTGCAAAACTTGATCACATACTCTACAAGTCTCGTGCATACAACTCTGTTATGTCGCTAGATAGACTTCTAAACAACCAAACTCCGCATGATTGTAGTCTTGGGCAATGGTATGATAATGAGGGTAAAAAAAGATTCGCAACTACTTCAACATTTGCAAAGATCTCAAATCCTCACGCTACAGTTCACAACAGTGCAAATACAAACTTAGACTTCATAGACGCAGATGCCAAAGTCACAACGCTAAATAATGCAGACAACATCATTAAAAACTTCGACAACATGGAAGATGCATCAAACAAACTCTTTGAGCTGCTAGATGCAATGCTTGTGGAATCTAAGGGGATTAAGACACAAGAGTCTTAGTCTCTTTTTAGCAAATGAGGTTTCAACCTAGTAAATAAACTCCAAAACCACACAGAGCAAAGTTCTCTCTCTAGCTCCAATGCTCCGCGTTGGAGTATATATATCTTTGTGCAGTTCTTATATCTATGCATTCCCACGCAGAGGAGACTGTGAAAGAACTTCTTCTTTGCAGTCTCATTTTTCTAAATAAATAAGACAATTATTTCTAAATCTGTATATGATATTTTTTTTGAAAATAAAGATCGTATATTGCATATTATTGGTGATATA
>NZ_JALOAN010000003.1 GCF_023228785.1 Sulfurimonas sp. | reverse complement strand
TACCCTATGCATTAGAAAAAAAGTATCCAAAATCTAAGCTTGAAACAAAGTGGCAGTTTCTATTTCCCATGAAAAATATTTCAACTGACCCAAGAACTAAAGAGCAAAGACGCCACCATGTTCATCCGCAAACTTTAGGGCGAAACATAAAAGTAGCATCTCAAAAAGCAAACTTAAACAAGCGTGTAACTTCACATATTTTCAGACACTCTTATGCTACGCATCTACTTCAAGCTGGCATAGATTTGCGAAGCATTCAAGAACTATTAGGTCATAAAAGCGTTGAGACAACCATGATATATACTCATGTTGTGAGCGAGATGAACAAGGCTAAAGTTATAAGCCCATTAGATTTTTAAGGAAAAGTGTTATGAAAATGGTCTCTTGTGCTACTTATGAGGGTATAGATGCAAAGCTTGTGCATGTTGAGTCAACACTTACTAAAGGGCTTCCCTCCTTTTCTATAGTTGGGATCGCCTCTGCTTCGATCAATGAGGCAAAAGATAGAGTAAAGTCAGCACTTTTAAGTAATGAGTTTAGCTTTCCTCCAAAAAGAATTACCATTAATTTAGCTCCGAGTGATCTTAAAAAAGAGGGGAGCCAGTTTGATCTTAGCATCGCTCTTATGATAGCCCTTGATAGTAATGAGAGTGATTTTAGTGAGTGGTTTGTCTTTGGTGAGCTTGGACTTGATGGAACTGTCAAGGAGAATATTCAACTATATCCTCTTATGCTCTCACTTGCAAACCAAAGAGTAGTAAAAAAAGCGATAGTGCCTTTTGAGAGCCTAGAAAAACTCTCTAAGATTCCTGATATAGAGTTTTACGGAGTAAAAACGCTCCAAGATGCGATAACACTTCTTAAAAACCAAGAGAGTGCAACTCCGAGCATAGAACAATCCCAGATCGAGTATCCTTTTTATGAGTTAAAAGGAGAAAAGTACTACTACTCTCATGAGTATGTGGATGACTTTGTTGATGTTAAAGGGCAAGATGTCGCTAAAAGAGCAGCTTTGATAGCTGCTGCTGGGTTTCACAACATCCTTTTTGAAGGTTCACCAGGATGTGGAAAGAGTATGATAGCAAAGAGACTAAGGTACATACTTCCGCCAATGACAAGCGATGAGATACTTGATGTTGCGAAGCTTCAAGCGTTAGAGATGCAAGAGATTGAGTTTAAACCACACAGAAATATGCGAAGCCCACATCACACTTCTACGCTAGCAAGTGTCTTTGGTGGAGGTTTGTCATTTCCATCAAACCTTGCTACTTTCCACTAAACCTTGCTACAATACTTTAAGCTCTTTAAATTACCAACAAAAGGTGTCATCATGAATGATGGAACAGTTGAAATTGATAGTCTTCCAGTAGATAATGAATTATATGTTGTTACAAAATACGGTGGTGTAATTAAAAACCATAGTTTTGCAGTTGATATTCCATTAGTCAAAGTCACCTTAAATAAAATAGAAAACAATAGTATAAAAACCCCTTCCGTAAGTAGTTTAGTCGGACTTCCAGAATTGAGTACTGTAAGAATAGGAACTATTTGGCAAAATAAGGTTCGTCAAGAGAGTTACTGGAAGAACTATAAACATTATGAAGAGAAAATTCCTCTATCATTTAATTTAAAAAAGAACCCAGCTAAGAGTGTTAGGTATATAAAACGTCAAAATGGAAATAGATCAAAACTAATACCTGTAGAACTTGATAATGATAAAAAGACTATAGATGATGACAAGTATTATGGCTCTAGCTTCACAGAATTTATCTCAGAAAGTGGAATTAGGTATATTGTTTCATCTATGGAATTACTTATGAGTACTTATGTCCCGAGAAATAAACTAATAAGAAATGATTTATTATTGCATGATTTAGATTCTGTAGTGGATAAATATCTTAAAGGTTATAGCTGTACGGATAATAAATACACAGTCCATCTTGATAAACTATTAGAAGTTGAAACCATGGCTTTTTTAGCACATTTATCTTGCAATAAAAAGTCTAGAGCAAGTATATCAAAGATCTGGGGAGGATTAGAGGGAAATAGTGCTTTAAATGAAAGACATTTACAAGTACTCCCATATCATCCAGAAAATATCTCATTTAGTGCAAGCGGTGTATGGCTAGATGAACATACATTTTATATTCAAAGAATATATGATCCTAAAGCACCATCTGAGAAGAGTTATAAATTTACAGGCAAAAGAAATGCAGATATGTTAAAAGAAGATTCTACTGAGAAATCTAATGATGATGAATCAAATGATGAACAACAACAAAAATATCCTCTAAATCAAAACCAGATAAATGAACAGACTACAATTAAACATGATAGAAACCCAGGTTCAAACGCTGGCGTAAAATACATAGTATCTGAAACTAAGCCTGATAACGATGAACTGGACTTTGAGGTTGAAGAAGAGATCCAAGTTGATGATACACAAGCAACATCCTATAAACAAGAAAAAAAAGATGTAAAAACTGCATCTTCTGGAAAATTATCTGGCACTAAAGATTCAGAAAAAGTTGCTATGACAAAATATGTAGTTGACGAAAATCCTCCTAGGTTAGATTACGCACTAGAAATAGAAAATTCACTAAATGAATTAATAAGTAAAGGTACTATCAAAAGCATAAAATATATAGATGACTTTGCTGTTGAGCATGATCAGTTGGTATACGCTTCATTTAGTCAAGATCATATAAACCTTGATGGAAGTAAATATTGGGCTTCTGGTTATATCAAAGGTTCTGGTATTGGAAGATCTAGAGCTGGATATAGAAAACTACTAATTATAAAAATAAAGATAGATGGGTTAAAGCCTTTTTACATTATAGAGGTTATACGTAAAGTAGAGAGTGACAAATTTAAAGGAATTGTATTTCAAACTGAGGGCGCTGTAAATCAGATAATGCTAGAAGACATTAAGCGAGTCATTGCAATAAATAAAGGGCACTTCAATAAGCGCAAAAAGCCTTTTCCTGTTAGAAAATCTGCACAATATAAGCATAAATGGGGTGATATGACAAAGCGTTTTGAGAATGTATTTGAATCTTTGAAAGTAAAAAACATATTTGAGTGATTATTTTATTATTTCTAATTCTAAAAGCATTTTTAGTTGTCATTTGATAAAATATATTATTATAAAATTTTATAATAATTAGAAAATTCAGATAAGGCTGTATATTTGGTAGAAAATGATTACACAACACTTATTGGTAACATTAAAAGCTTGACACCCAATGAGAAGAATACAGAAAACGAACTCTATATAGCATTATTAGATCATGCAACAGCAGAACGTGAAGATACAAAAAACATTGCTTTATCAGGTCCTTATGGTGCTGGAAAAAGTACCATATTAAATGCTTTTAAAAAATACAATATCGATAAAAAAGAAGAAAATAGAAAAAAGATAGTCACTATTTCTATGGCATCATTTTGTGAAATTATTGGTAAAGAAGATGTTCAAGTTAAAAATGAATCAGATGAGACACAAGAAAGCACACTGGATGAAGGTAAAGATACACATGATGTTGTCAAAAAGCTTCATTGTAATACTTCTATTACAAATATTAATACCATAGAGAAAACAATTTTACAGCAGCTCATTTATAGTGTTGATAAAGACCAAATACCGCTTTCTAAATTTAGCAGAATTGCAAAAATCAATAAAGACGCAATAAAAAGTAAAGTCTTAGATATATTTTTATGGATTGCATCTATTGTGATATTTTATAACTTTTATGTGATTAAGTCGATATTTTCAAGTTTAAAATATATAGAATCTTTATACATAATATTGATGTTTCCTCTTTCATTTTTAGTGATATATTTGAGTATGAAAAACATTACAGATATTGTGTATTATTTTAGAAGACTCAACCTTAGTAAAATTGCTTTTAAAAATGTAGAACTTATCTTCTCAGATGAAAACAGCTCTGTATTGAATCATAACATTGATGAAATATTGTACTTTTTTGAAGCTACAAATATAGATGTTATACTTATTGAAGATCTTGATAGATTTGAAAAACCAGAAATTTTTGTTAATTTAAGAGAACTGAATAATCAAATTAATAGCAGCTCCCAAGTTAAACAAAAAGTGTCATTTATTTATGCAGTTAAAGAAGATATGTTTTCAAATGAGGATAGAGTTAAATTTTTTGATTTAATAATTCCAGTAATCCCCTTTATTAATTCTGAAAATTCTTACGAGATGATTGATAAAATGATTCGAAACTTAGGGTTAAGAAAGCACTTCTCAAATAACTATATATATGATGTTTCTATATTCATAAATGATATGAGGGTTCTAACAAATATTATTAATGAGTTTTTAGTATATTTTCATAAGTTGTTTTATAAAAAAATTGATAAAAAAATAGATATAGATCTTGAAAAACTTTTCTCAATAATTATATATAAGAATTTTCATCCTGATGATTTTTCTAAGTTACATAAAAGAGATGGTGATTTATATACATTAATTCATAAAACAAAAGATAAGTTTTTGAGTGCATCAGTAGAAAATTTGAACCAAAAAATTCAAACTATTAGAGATCAACTCAATAATTCAGAGGAATACTATTTAGAAAATATAGAAGAGTTAAATAAGTATCTTATGCTTGATATTGGGCAGAAAAATAATATAAATCAGATACTCTTAAATGAAAAATATGAAAGCATAGAAAATATTTCAAAGAACGAAAAGCTATTAAAAGATTTACTTGAAATTAATGAGGAAAGATTGCAATGCTCTAGAACTAATGGTCAAACAGTTTATGTAAATTCTAATAACATTATAAGTTTAAGTAAAACCTCATTGAAATATGACGAAAAAATGGATTTTATACAAAATAAGAAAGCAATAAAACAAAAGGCTCTAAAAGAAGACATAGAGTTATTAATCAAAGAAAAAAATGCTCTTAAGAGTATGACTATTAATCAACTAGTTGATGAAGATAGTGCAAGCGAACATATTCCAAAGTCAATCAAAGAAAGTGAAATACTACTCTATTTAGTATCACGAGGGCATATCTCAACGGATTATCCATCATATATTTCTTTGGTTCATGATCTGTCAGAAATTGAAATAGATTTTGTTAGAAGTGTAAAAAGTTCTAAAGATACAGATCCTAACATCGTATTAAGTAAAGTTGATTCTATAGTTAAAAAACTATCCTTGAATGACTTTAAAAAAGAAAGTGTATTAAATATTAGTCTTGTTGAATATCTTGTTAAGAATCGAGAACAATATTCTGACAAATATAGCGCACTATTGGACCTTTTAAAAAAACAAAAAGAAAATATTAATAACTTTATATACTTATATCTTAGATTGCCAGAAACAGATAAGTCTACCTTCGTAAAAGAATTAGCGCATATCAAAAATGATTTATGGAATGACTTAGTTAGTATGACACTTATTGACTATGTTGATGAAGATGAACTCCTATATTTATTATTTATGTATGCAGATTTAGAGGATATCATTAAGACAAATGAGTCGACAAATAGTATTACGACGCATATAAATGAGATGTCAAATTTTATTCGATTTGTCACAGAAAAAAAATTACCAATAAAAAAAGTACAAGACTATATTAAACGTACTAAAGCTAGAGTCGAAAATATTTCTATGCCTAATAGTGACGAAGAAAAAGTACTTTTTAAATTCATATATGATAATGATTTATATTTAATAAATCTATTTTCACTTCAAAAAATATGTAGCTATTACAAAGGTGACTATTCTGGATATGAAGGATCAACAACCTATTCAAATTTATCAGAACTTCCAAATAAGAAAGTTATAGAATACATTGATGAAGAAATTAACCTATTTATTGCTGATGTATATATGACTTTTAAACACTCTGAGACGGATAGTGCAATAAAAAGTATAATAGATAATCACAGGCTCGAAGACCACTATAGACAAGTTGTTATAGAGCAGATGGAAAATGTATTTGAAGATGTGGAATTTGTTGATGCAATTTCTTGGGAACATTTATTTAAGTATCGAAAAGTAAAGCCTAGTTGGAAAAATGTATTAACTGTGTATAGTGAAAATGAAAACTCTATTCCGGAGTATGTTGTAGGTTATTTAAATGAGAAAGAAGTCGTTGAAACATTAAGAAAACAAAGTTTATTAGACGTTAATGGTTATGAAGAAAACGAAGAGTTCTTAAGAGATTTTAGATATTCGCTGTATTTTAAAAGTAATTTGACAAATGAGAATCTTAAGTTATACAGAGAGACTTCTAATAGATGCTGGAATGATCTTGACATCGGAGATTTCAATACAGAAAAGCTTAAGACTATTGTAATGTCTAATTATTTGTGTACAGAGCCAAACAATTATAACAATTTAAAAGAATTGACAAATAATGTTGATAACCTACATATTCTTCTTATTGAAAACAATGTAGATGGTTTCTTAAAAGAAAAAGCTGATTATGATTTAGGACGTAAAGATTTAGATTTATTATTAAACTCTTCAAAACTAAAAAATAGTTCAAAATTAGAGTTATTTAGTTTTATGGAATTGGAATTGGTTGATTTTAAAATTGACTTTGAGTTTTTAAAGTATGTATTGTCTATGTCGCTGATAGAACATACTGATAAAGTTGAGCTCATAATTAATCAAGTGAGTTTTCTAGAAGAGGAACAGGCTATAGAACTTGTTTCAATGCTAGGCGGACAATTTGAAAAGATAATCACTCAAAAACAATTTGATTTAGAAAATAACGAGTTAAATGAAGCACTAGCAGTTGTACTTGATGCAAAAAGATTTATAAAGAGTTTTGTTCCAATGAGTGGTCAATCTGCTGGTAGATTAAGAATAAGAACTAAAGTGAAATGATGACAAAATATCAATCTGAAAAAGAACAAAGAACTGTTTCAAAAAACTATATATACAAATCATCTTCAAATATAGCTGAGTATGACCATCTTTCTTATCGTATAGAATTGCATAAATATGGAAGTCATTTCAAAAATGATATAGAGGAAACATTAAAACTAAATTCTACAAGTGAAATATCTAAAAAAGAATTTGACGCCATGATGAATATACACTCAATATTGTGGCATGAGTATACACATTTTTTAGATCATTCAACAACGTTATGGGGACTAGAATACAATATCAGAACTCTAAACCTATATAGTGCTATTAGAGAAAAAAATGATGAAGAATACATTGATGATAGGTATGAGGTTTTTTGTCTTAACTTAGCAGAAGAAAGGCTTCATAAATTAATCACAAAGCATAAAAGTTCAACAAATGAATATACAGTTGGATATAGGCTTAATTATGATAAAGAGTTAGGTGTTTATGCTCAGTATAGTCTTTATGATAAAACAACAGCAATAAAAGATACTATTTTTAATATTGATATGGCAGACCCTGTCTGTGAAGTACCGTTAAGTATGTTAGCAGTAATTGAAGCAAATGCTTATGCGCAAGAAATTCTTTTTAAATTTAATACTATAAAGCGATATAAAATAAATGAAAAAGAAGAAATTAAAAAATTGCGAGAAGAGCTAAATAATGATATAAATAACTGTGAAATGTCTGAATATACTATAATGATTAGACATGCACTCCAAGTTTTTCCATGTTTAGATTTTATCAAAGTCCTTGAAATAGTAAGTGCTGTATCAAGGCTAGTGTTAAATATGCCTATATTTTTATTTGGTACAGTTAATCACCATTATATTAAAAGTGTTTTTAAATCTGAAGCAGAATATGTAAAGTATTTAATACATGATCATGCTAGAGGATCTAGTAGGGCTTCATTTTATTTAATGTTTATTCAATGGCTGTCTGGAGAACATGCTGAAAGTACAGAGTTTAATATCGAAGATGAACTAGATAAGATTATTACTGGTGTTACTAATGGAAGGATGACACTGAACTCTGTTGATAGTATGTATAAACTTGAGCTTGAAACAGCACTAAAGTTTATTTTAGAAAAAGAATATTCAAATCCTTTGGGAAAAATATCTAATATAAATATAGAACAAGCTCATTTGTATAAAAACTTTGAGTTTAATTTTTCTAAATTACTACTACCAGAGTTTATGCTTAAAGACGGTGAAATAGTTCAGATGCCACAATCTCTAAATTTAAATCTTGAAGAGTATGCTGATGAAATATGGGATGAATATTCCAAAGTTGATGATTTAATTCAATCCGGTTTTAGAAAACGAAAAAATATAGCAGAGTTAGGAGGTGATATGTACCGTGATCATCTTCTTTCAATAGAAGAATCAAAGAGGAAACATAATTTATCAAAGCTTACAAGAACTCAAAGAAGAAAAGCTGATAGAAAAGCTTTAAAGCAACAAAAAAAATTACTTAAAAATAATATATAAGGCATATAATGATAGATGTATCTAGTTTATTAGCTCCATTGTTACAAGTATGGTGGATATTACCTATAATCTTTATCATTCTGTTCTTTAAATCTTCAGCAGGAAAAGGATTACTGGGAGAGTCTTTAGTTAATATTGTTTTAAATCTAAGGCTTGATGAAAACAAGTATAAGGTTTTAAAAGATGTTACAGTTGAAACCGAAGATGGAACTACACAAATAGATCATATTATTGTATCCCAATATGGCATATTTGTAATAGAGACTAAAAATATGAAAGGCTGGATATTTGGTGATGAGCATCAAAAGACATGGACCCAAACTATCTATAAAAATAAAAATAAGTTTCAAAACCCACTTCATCAAAACTATAAACATGTTAAAGCCATTGAAAGTATGCTTGGTATAGATATAAATAAAATATTCTCACTTGTAGTTTTTGTAGGTGATAGTACTTTTAAAACTGATATGCCACATAATGTTGTTTATGCAGGTGGTATGCTTAAATATATAAACTCAAAAAATAAGATAGTGTTTTCAAGTATTGAAGTGAATAGATTAGTACGTGAGATAGAGTCCAATAAGCTGTCTAGATCAATAAAGACACATAGAGAGCATGTAGATCATCTAAGAAGTAAAAATGAAGTCAGAAGCACTGTAAAGAGACCTGTTTATAAAAACAATATGTCAGAGTGCCCTAGGTGTGGCGGTGAACTAGTGTTTAGAGTTGCTAAAAGAGGAGTAAGTGCAGGTAGTGAGTTTTATGGGTGTTCTAGTTACCCTAGGTGTAAATATACAAAGAGTATTTAAATTAAATATAGGAGTAGTAAAATGGATACAAGTAAATTGAGATATGCAGGTTTTTGGATTAGGTTTGGTGCAACAATGATAGATGCAATAATACTTATGATGATAGTGATGCCATTGATGTATTTTTTCTATGGAGATCAACTCCTATATAATGATGCTTTTATTATGGGACCAGCAGATTTTGTAATAAACTATGTATTTCCTTTGGTTGCCACAGTGTTGTTTTGGAAGTATAAGTCTGCTACACCAGGAAAGATGGCGTTAAAGCTAAAAGTAGTGGATGCAAAAACTGGGGATCCGCTTAGTGTAGGTCAGTCTATAGGTAGATATTTTGCATACATATTATCTGCTATACCTTTGTTGCTAGGTTATTTCTGGGTTGCATGGGATAGCAAAAAACAAGCTTGGCATGATAAATTAGCTGGAAGTGTTGTTGTAAGAGAAGAACTAACAACTGAAGATGTGAACTTTTCAGGATAATGAATCACATAGACTTTTCAGCAGTTATTTTAAATACATACTCTCAAACATGGTTTATGTGGATAGGATTTTTAGTGTTTGGGTTCTTACTTCTAAAATTTTCTGACGTTATTAGTGTTAGCAAGAGAGATAAAAACAAAAAAGAAAGTGCTGCAATAAGTATGATGGCTATAGGAATTGTTGTCCATATATCTGTTATTGTTGCTCTATTTAAAAGTGTTTAGTTTTGAATTAAGGATAAAATGTGGCGTGGGAAAATGATTTATTAGATAGAGAGAAAGAAGGAGAGTTTTTATTAAAGTATTTGCTTGCCAAATATGAGAGGGACAAAGATCTACCTTATGTTCTTAATATCAATTCTGAATGGGGCTTTGGTAAAACAAATTTTCTTGAAAATATGACTTTAGATTTGAAAGAAAAAAAGCATCCTGTAGTTTATTTTGATGCATGGAAAAATGACTATACGGATAACCCTTTGCTTGCATTTATATCCGAGTTAAATTCATCTTTAGATAGTTATTTTTCAAGATCGCCAAAAACAAAAGAACTATTCAAAGAAACTATTAACGCTGTAAAAAATACCACTATTTCTATTGTGTCGAAAAAATTAACTGGATATGCAGCTGATGAAGTTGAAGAACTATATAAAAGTTATATTGATGATTCAGAAAGTGATTCAGTAGATAATAATAGCAAAGAGAATGAATTTGAACAAGGTGTCGCAAGTATTATTGCCAAAGCTTCCGAAATATCTTTGCAAGAGCATCAAACTATTAAAAACAGCATAGAAACATTTAAAATTAATATGGCTAAGCTTTTGAAGCGTCTTGACAATATGGAATCTAAAAAACTACCTATGTTTATTATGATAGATGAACTAGATAGATGTAGACCTAACTACGCTATTGAATTGCTAGAAAATATTAAGCACTTATTTGATGTACCAGGTATATATTTCATTGTAGCGACAGACTCCAGACAACTAGCACATTCTATAAAAGCAGTGTATGGAAGTGATTTTTCATCTGAAAGATATTTAAAAAGGTTTTTTAATCAGGAATATAATTTATTAGAACCAGATAGTTATATATTTGCAAAAAGCCTCTTTGAAAAAAATAACTTACTTGACAATACTAAGCTTTTTTCACCAATAAATGGGGAGTTAAATAATAACTCCAATGCTATAGTAGAACTATTTCGCTTGTATAGTGATTTCTTTCAACTTAGTTTACGCGATCAGGAACAGTGTGTTGATTTGATTAGTGCAATAGCGTTGACCTGGGATAGGGACAACTTTATACACTTAGGGTACTTATTATTTTTGATAATCTTAAAACAAAGAAATAGTGAAGAATTCATAAAATATCATAATATGAGTGAAAGTAAGAAAAGAAGTGCAATATCACCAGATTATATATCCTCAATGCTTGGTACAAAAACAACAATAACATTCAAAGATTACACTTTTGATAGTAATATGTCAGGAAATATTACTTCCCATAATATTAATGAAGTTATAAAAGCTTATTCTGATAATTTAGATAAAAATATAGAACAGCTAGTTGGTAGTAATAAGCAACCAGAGTTTAAAGATAAAATTATGAAAAAAATCAGGAGTGAACTTCCTAGTAGCTGGATATCTAATAAAGAACCTCCAAAGTATGATTTTAGTAACTACACGAGTTTAGTAATGAGAGTAAGCAACTTTTCATGAAAGGATACGCTTGAATAAATTACTATTATTATTAGTCTGTGTATCACTATTAGCCCAAAATGAATCATTCTCAAAATCAAAGAAAATGCTTCGTGATATATACAAAGGTCATCAGACTACTATCTATTGTGATTGTAAATATAACTACAAAGATAAAAAGAATATGATCGATAAAAAGTCTTGTGGGTATATACCTAGAAACAAGTATACTAAAAAAGGAAAAGTAAATCAAAGAGCTAATCGTATAGAGTGGGAACATCTGATTCCAGTTGAGAACTTTGGTCGTCAGTTTAGTTGTTGGCGTGAAGGTGACGAGAAATGCATAAAGAAAAATGGCAAAAAGTACAAAGGTCGAAAGTGTTGTGAGAAAGTGAATCAAAAGTATAGAACTATGCAAGCAGATATGCATAACCTTTTTCCGGCTGTTGGTGAGTTAAATGGTGATAGAAAAAATTTTAGATTTGATTTTGTAGAAGCTAGTGGAGGTCAATATGGTGAGTGTAAATTTGACGTACTCTTCAAACAAAAAAGAGTTAGAGTAAAAGAAGATATAAGAGGTGTTATAGCCAGAAACTATTTATACTTTAATAAACAATACGGCATGAAGCTATCTAAACAGGAACTAAACAAGTATCAATCTTGGAATAAACTATACCCGCCAAATGATTGGGAGATTGAGCGTAATGATAAAATTGGACAAAAGCAAGGGAACTTAAATGAGTTTATTAAGTGAAATGATAATAATTTTGTAAAGTTTTTTTGACAATTACATATAAAATATCTTGACAAATTTAACATAACTATGTATCATTCCACTAATTATTTGGAATAGATATTGCTAATTCTATTTTTTAATTAAACATAAAGCTTTTTTTGACGATAATACTTCATATAGAGAAGGGTTAAATTAGTATCCATATTAGTCCCACGAACTAATCCGCTAGTGGGCTTTGGATATTGATTTAACCCTTTTTTTTTATCAAAAAGGTAATTTTATGAAGAAAGTAGCATTTTTTGTAGATTGGGATAACCTTAGAAGGATTATTCAAAATATAAAAAATCGAGCCCGCAGAACTTCTACACCTTTTGATTCTTTTGATTTCAATAATCCCAAACATATATCTAAACTCTTTAAAGTATTCCTTGATGAGGAAAAAGAAGAGTATTACAGAATATTTTTTTACACAGCAAAGCCACTTAAGGATAACGAAATTAAAGACCAGCTTCGAAGCGAAGGAAAAAAAAGATCTTATCAAGAATATCTAGACAATATAGGTGTTGAAGATAGAATATACAACCTAGCTAAAAATTTTTTAGACGAGATGGTAAATGAAGACTTTATAGCATTAAGAACAGGAAAAATGCAAGTAAGAGGTGTCCATAATGATGGTAGACCAGATATTGTGCAGAAACAAGTAGATATGCTTATTGGTTTGGACATATCAGAAGTATCTTATAATAAGCATGCCGATAAAATAGTTGTATTTTCAAAAGATACAGATATGATACCTGCATTAAAAACTGCAAGGATTAATGGACTAGAAGTGAATATAGCAAACTTTAATGAAAATAATCACATAGCAAACGATATAAAAGTTCATTCAGATAGAATTATTACAAAATCTTTCGAAGAACTAAACGCGTCTGTTTAACTCCTTGATTGTGTAATTATAAGTTTATAATATTACAATAACTTTATCATACATGAAAAGATAAAATAGATGAATAAATTTATTGAAAAAATTTCTAATAATTATTGGCAACTACTTGTATTTATAGTTATTTTTGTTGGCTATATTACTTTTTCATTTTATATGGGAATTAATGGATTTTCATTTGTAGATATTGATATAAAACAAATTGTAGGACTTGGGCTTTTATCAGGCATTTCGATAGTTTGGGTTTTGTTTTTTTCATTAAAACAAATAATCAAAATAAATCTATCTGCCTTATTTATTATTTCTTTTGCTCCTCTGCTTTTATTTAAAATTGTAAGTAATATTAACTATGAGATAAATTTAATTTACCTTGCACCAGCAATCATCATAATTGGAATATTTGTTATTGCGAACTTATCTGAAGAGCATAATTACAAAAAATCAAATGGATACTTTGCAAAAGATAATTTATTAGATAAAGTATTGATTCCAGCATCAGGAACTGTACTTATCTTAACTCAATTTGATGTATCTCTTATTGCTCTATTCTTATTAAATTTTTACTATTTGTATATCTTCAACAAATATACAAATATGCAAATAGGACATAAAATTATCCTCGTTGTAGTATTTATCTTATTTCAGCCATTATTAAGTGCAATTATCATTAATCAAACAGGTCTATCGTTAGCAAATTTTGATAAACAATATATTTCTATAAAACAAAACGATAAAAATATAAATGGGATACTGATTTATCAAAATCAACAATCATTTTTTATCCATGAGAATAATAGCTCAACCATAGTAGCAAAAAGTACTGGATTTGAAAAAGCTACACTGAAACGGTTTGATTACAAAAACAGTACTCCTCTAAGCTATATAATTGATATAAGAAAAGATAAAAGCGAGTAGTTGTCTAGCTTCAAAATAGTGTTCCCTGGTACCTTGCTATTTTAGGTGGATAGAATAGCCCAATAATAGTGTATGGATTTTTTGTTTTTCTAATATGCATTTGTCTCATAGTGCCCAAAAATAAATATAAGTCTTTTTTGAAGAGAGTTAATAGTTTTTCTCTAACTTTTTCGGCTCCTAACATAGGAGTTTTTTGATAGTTTAGATATAGCTGAGAAATTTCCCAATCAATAACACTCATGGAACTCTCTCTTCCTGAATCATCTTCAAATTTTATTTTAAACTTATAAGGCACATGCGGCATTGCTGTAAATTCAACTTCACAAGAATTTGCATCAAACAAAGACATATTTGCATTTTTAAAATCTATTTTTTCTTTTTCTGTCAATTCTTCAATAGGGTTATTTATTATCTCTACGTCAATATATCTAGTTGGCTTAAATGTGCACAAAGATAAATTATTGTGAATATTGGCTCCGTTGATGATTTCGTCAAGGTTCTTATATATTTTGGTTTGTTCTAATATTAAAGTTTTGCGTTGTACCCAATGTTTATTAGGTGGGATGTGCTCTAATAATTCTATAGAAGAAGTATTGATTTTGTGGCTTTCTACTCTAGGATCACTACTGTCAGGAATAATTTCAGCTTTTATCCATGTATATTTTTTAAATTTTCTATACTCCTCAAGTGTTCTAAATGGAATAGGATATATACGTATCCATTCACCATCTTCTGTGATACCAGCTGTACACACTAGTTCTTTGTACTTTTTAGACCTTGTTGGATATGTTTTTGCTGTAATAAATATGTTTTTAGTAGTTGTTAAAATAATATTTCCTAAATTACAATTTATGAAATATTATTATAGCTTATTCCGTATTTAATTTTTAGTGACTTTGCTATTACTCCTCTATGGCAATACTCTATGTCTTTTTCAAAGCATGTTAGAGCAATTTTTTCTTCGTTTGCAATTTCACCTATATACTCCAATGCTTGTTGTGCACCTTCTGATTTTAAAGTAGTGCTTTCATATTCTAAAAAAAGTTTTTTATAATCATCTAAATTATTTAACTCTTGTCTGTTTTCAGATTCTATACCAAGTTCAGGCAAGTGTATATATTTAATTCCTACTTGTTCAACAGCATGTTTTAATATATTTTTTGAAAATCCAAATTTCATACTGAATGGGTTTTTTCTTACATCACATAGTATATTAATATCGTTTTCTATAAGTTTATTAATATAGTTTTCGAATGTGATACCTTCATAACCTATTGTAAATAAATTTTCAGAAGCTGCAAAAAGCTTTGGTTGTTTTGTATATTTTTTATCTAAAAACTTATAAGCAATCTTGCTATTTAAAGTGTAGTATGGATAATTTTTATACACGTAAGCGATAAGCTCATCACCTTTTAAATTTTTATATTTTTCAAAGAAAGTCAAAAGTGTATTTTGGTCTTTTTCTTTTAATAATTGTATAGGATTGAAGCCATTTTCTTTTTCTTCAATAAAGTTATCTGTATTATTTAGATCAACAAAAGAGTAGTTATGCATCGTTTTGAGATCTGCATTAGCTTGAAAGGAATAGCATCCATAGTGATAAGGAATAAATTCATAAGCCTTTTTTTTTGGCATGACTTCCTCTACAAATAAAAATAATAATTTTTGCAAATCAAGCTTCGATAGTTTTCCACCAAAAGCATGAAGTAAAGCCAATAGTATTTTTTGCCTATAAAAAGCTGGTTGTGTTCTTTTATTCATAACATGTATTATAGCTAAATTAATAGATAAAATCAATATTTTATTGCATATAATTAATAAAATATTGTATATTTACTACTAAATAATTGAATTATTTATATATTTTATTGAAATAGATATTTTTTTATTGTATTATACAGATGAAAAAAAATAAGGAATATGTTTGACTTATAGTGAGTTTATGGATTGGATAAAAGATAATGACATTAACTTGCAAGAAACAGCTGAATATCTAGGGTATAGCAAAACTAGTATATCAAACAACTGGTCTAAGCAAAAAAAGGTTCCCAAGAAAGCGGAAGTAGCATTTAAGTTGTTTTTAGAAAATAAAAAATTGAAAGAATCTAGAAACAGAGGTGCTGCTTTACATAATATACTTCCAGTAAAAGCTTTAAAGTTGGCAAATGAAAAATGCGCCAAACATGATTTGGAATTAGAAGAATACATTACATCGTTAATAATATCAAATATATAAATATTCTACTGTCAGACGACAAACTAAAATGTGCACTACATAAAGGAATAAATGAACTGTATGAAACTAATACAGATAAAATAAATAAATTATATGAAATAAATACAAATGAGCCTACAAAATCTAAAAAGTTAAAATAAAACAGATAAACCTTTTGATAAAAATATATTTATTGTACAATTAAAAAATCTTTAAAAAGGGTACAAAATGTCAAAAGAAGAAGTAATCAAATCTATGTCTGAAGAAGCTGCTTATCTTATTGCGAATAAGAAGTTCTCTAGAGAAGCTGCAATCAGCCGAGTTATTGAGCTTAATGAGAGTAGGGAAGATAGCTCTAACTTTGTTATATCTGACGAGGATACTGGTGAAATTCAATATTTACATTCAGAACTAGAAGAAGAAAAATTTGAAAAAACAAATCAGATTAAACAAATTGCGAAAGAACTATACGATAGTATCGACGATGCAGTTGATGAAGGTTAATTTAGACTATTTTTAATTATCAACTTATTAACTAGGTATTTAATGAAACTATTTCTATTATTAGTGTTATTAACAACGCTTTTGCTCTCTGCTAACGAATCATTCTCCAAGTCAAAAAAAGAGCTCCGTAAAATCCATAGTGACCACCAAGTAACCATCTATTGTGGATGCAAATACAACTACTCAGACAAATCAAATATGATAGATAGAGCATCTTGTGGATATATTCCTCGTAACGAATACACCAAGAAAGGTAAAGCTAATATAAGGGCAAAACGCATCGAATGGGAGCATCTCATCCCTGCTGAAAACTTTGGAAGACAATTCTCTTGCTGGAGAGATGGAGACTCTAAGTGTGTAACCTCAAAAGGCAAAACCTACAAAGGTCGCAAGTGTTGCGAAAAGGTCAATCAGAAGTATAGAATAATGCAAGCTGATATGCACAATCTCTACCCTGCTATTGGAGAGCTTAATGCCGATAGAAGCAACTATAGATTTGATTTTGAGCTACCAAATGCAACTCAGTATGGAGAGTGCAAGTTTGAGGTAGATTTTAAAGGCAAAAGAGCTAGAATTAAAGAGGATGTACGAGGCATAGTTGCTAGAACCTATCTTTACTTCAATAAACAGTATGAGATGAGCATATCTAAGCAAGAGATGCAAAAGTTTAACGCATGGAACAAGCAATACCCTCCTAATGATTGGGAGATAGAGAGAAACAAAAGAATTAATAAAGTTCAAGATAACTTTAATAAGTTTATCGGACAATGAAAAAACTACTTATTTTATTGCTACTTGTTTGCAGCATATCAATACATGCGTTTGATGTAAAAATTGCTCAAAAATTAACTTACAGACTAGATGTTCAAACAGTTGATGGAATTAAAGGCTTAGGTACAGCAGTAGCTATCTCTAGCGATGGTAAACTCATTACTGCATATCATAATGTAGATTCAGCTAAAAGTGTTGTAGTGGTTGATTATAAGGGCAATCAGCATAATGTAACTATAGGAGAGATATCAGTAGAGCATGATTTAGCATATCTTTATATCGAGGCAAAAGAAATAAGCTTTGCTAAGCTCTCAACTACAACTCCAAAACTTGCAGATGATATTCATGTTTTAAGTTACGACAATCTACTACTTAAAGGCATTGTTTCAAAAGTAGAGGAAAATGGTGTGATTATAAATGTTGAAATTTCAAAAGGCACATCAGGCGGTGGTATCTTTAACTCTAAAAATGAACTAGTAGCAGTAGCACTAAACAAAGACATGCTTGATAATACCTCATTTGGGGCTACTGTAAATGTCTTTAAGTCAATTATTGATAAATACAAACCTCTACAACTTCAAAAATCAAGTAGCAATAACTATGATCACTCATACTGTCAAAATGAAGATGATTTAGCTGTATGGAGTAAACATGCTAAATCTAGTAATCTAAATATACAAGAGTATCATGCTTTATTTTTAGGACTATGTGAAAAAGTTAAAAATAGAGATTTAACTACAGAACAGGCTCAAATTATTTTTATGAAAGCTAATAAGAGATTATTTGGGAAGTGACTTATACTACGCCATATTCTGCTAGTAAATTACACACAACCAGCTCTTCATATAATAAGCAAACTACTATATTTTAGTAACTTTTGGATAAAAGGGTATAAAATATATTTTCTGTTAAAAAAGAGCTTTGAACTGTTTATAGAAGAAGCTGGAGCGTAGAGATGTATTTATAACAAAGTAAAAATAAATATCATTTGGTATACTTTAGTTATAAAATTATTTCAAAGGCATTAACCATGAACTTAGAAGCAACAATCAAAACAATAGATGAGAGAACAGAGTTAATAAGCGAAGCGTTTGCAAAAACTATTTTCTTACTAAAAGATATGCAAGAAGAAAATGCACAACTTAAAAGAGAAGTGCCAAGAGCTAAGAGAAGAGATGAATAGTGGACTTAGTGAAGCTAGACTAAGAGCTACGCTTAAAAAGTTTGCAGAGACTGATGGTGTTAGTGCTGATGATTTTAAGACATACTATTTAAAGTTCAATAGCACAGCGAATGGTTCGTATAATTTTATGCAGGAAATTAAAGAACTTATCAAAGACGAGAGTATAAAAATTCAAAATGCTAGTTATAGTGGTAGTCGTTCAGCTGTGTATTGCTAGAGAATACAAATAATTAAATGAAGAGGTATGTATTATAATGAGTAGAGAATATTTTGACAACGACAATCAGTATAAAGGTAAAGATAATACCCAAGAAAAAACAAAAAAATCTAAAACATCTTATATTAATAATAGTCGTATGTTTGAAATACAAGTACCTCTTGAACTAAAAGCAAGTATAAACGATAGAGCTTATGTAGAGTATATACTAAGCTCTAGTAATACTAAAGCAAATAAGTTAGCTGCTGTTGGGGATAGTGGGAGTAATAGTTATGGCACAAGGATAACACAATGAGTACAGAAATAAAAAGACACGGACTAGATTCACTACATGGAAGATTAATTGATGCAGTTAATGACTTCATAGTTGAAAGAGGAGAAAAGATCGATAGAAGTGGAGCTTATGCTTTGCATTTTGGAGCAGGTTCAGGTGGTAGGATTATCCACTATCCTGAGACTTATATAGAAGGTGGTGGTATTGATAGCGAGGGAGTTTACTCTAGCTACACACTAATTCCAAGTAAAAAAACTCTTTATAAGGACTACTTTGCAGAAGATGGAAGATTTGCTGAGGAGTTTGATTTTTCTCATGTGATGGATAGAGATTAAAAATTAAAATCAAAAAAAACTGCATTAAGTGATAGTTTCGTAGGAAATAAGTTGATTGTGAAAATAGGGTTATATATGAAGATTTTTCTAAGTCAATTTTGTGGCAGTAGCTGAGCATAAATGATAAAAATACGAAATTATACAGAGCTTGTTACATTTATACTCATATATATGTATATAAATGAGTATAAAAGGGCATTTATGCAAGTGTATGTTAAACTTGTTTTGATATTATTTCAAAATTTGTTTGTGATAAGGAGTTCTAATATGGCTAGTGTATATGATGTTGCTAAATATATTTTAGAGCAACAAGGTGTTATGACAGCGATGAAATTACAAAAACTCGTGTATTATTCTCAGGTATGGTCTCTTGTGTGGGATGAAGAAGAATTGTTTAATGAGAATATTGAAGCATGGGCAAATGGTCCAGTCGCTCCAGAGCTATACGCTATACATAGAGGTTTGTATAATTTAGATGGAATTAAAGAAGGTAATATCAGCAATATAACACTTAATCAAAAAGAAACTATTGAAATAGTCTTAAAAACATATGGTAAAAAAACATCTCAATGGTTAAGTGATAGAACGCATAGTGAATCTCCTTGGCAAGAGGCGAGAAAGAAAGCTAATACTGAAGAGGGTGATAGATGCAATGAAGTTATAACCACTGCTTCAATGATGGAATATTATAGTTCTTTATAATGGCTAAGAAAAAAAAGATTCCAAAATATATATTAGACTCTGAAACATCAAAAGAGGTTAGGTTGTCTGCTAAAATTCCTGATAGTTTTGATAGACACGAACCTTCTTGGAAATTTAATTTAATTGACAATGATGGACCTTGGGGATGGTCTAATATAGACACCAGTGAAAGATGGGATATATTATCTAATAAAATTAACTTTAAAGAAAATCTTAATTGGGCTGAGTTGAAAGAAAAAGGTAGCCATAACATTGAGATTAATAAGCTTACAAAAAAAGCACAAAAAAGGTTAGTAGAAATTGGTTGCAACGATATTGATGAGTTGTTTTCATTAAGAATATCTGGAAAAGAAAGAATATGGGGCATAAGAGATAGGTTTGCACTGAAAATAATTTGGTGGGATCCAGAACATGAAGTTTGCCCATCTCTTAAAAAACATACTTAAGAAGGAATGGCTTGACCTATTGTAGTGAGAAGTTTTTTAATGGAGTGCATTATAATTGTAAGCAATATCCAATAGCTAACAATTTAGGATTAAATAAAATTGTATATTATAGGTTTTTCAAGTGCAACGAAGAATTATCCTCATATAAAAAAATAACTTTTATTGATAATTTTGAAAAAACTTTGTGGAATATAGATAAGCCTTTATCGGAAGATGAGTTTAAAAATATTCTGAGTATTTTAAATAAAACATTTACTAGCTTAAAGAAAAAGAATCAAGAGCATAAAACTCTAGCTTCAGGAACAAAGATATGTGTGAATCACTTGGATATTAATATTGATTATTCTCGTGCTATACTTATAGAGAATGATAGCTTAGTAATCTTTCAAGATTTTTCACTAGAACAAAAAGCATATCTAGAAAGTATTATTAAAAAAGGAGCTTTATAATGAGTAAGATAGAGGAGTTATTATTGTTATCTGAAAATGATTCAGAAGCTTTTGATAATTTGGTTTATTCAATTGCTGATACAATAGAAGAAGATAATTCTGCACTAGCTGATAAACCTTACATAAACAAAAGTGAGCTTGTTGCAGGGTATAAAGTTTATTATGGATACAGATTGGCAAATGAAAAAGCAAAAGGCAATGGAATTGTTACTCACGCAGAAGTAGCTATTTTTAATATTTTTAATTTTTTAGGAGTTGTTGTTATTGGCAATTCTAAAATATTAGAAGAAGTAAAAGATACAATTATGGCAAAACTGCGAAGACAATAAGAATTTATAATTAATAATTCAGTCTTAAAATAAGTTGTTTCTTATCATGGAGCAGTTTTGTTGAGCAATTACAAAAATCTTCAATTCTAATTCGAGCAGGTGCTTCATGTAGCAATGAATACAACTTATCGCCGTTGTGAAGAAGAGATTGATAGTATGTTCAAATATTTGTATAAAGACAAGGTTCCAACACTAAAAGAGATTCAGGATATCTCAGGATGGAACCTATCTTATGGTAGTGAAATGCGGATAAAGTGGTTAAAACTACAAACCTAACCATTAATCATCATCTTTTTAATTTATAAAAAATATTATAACGAATCAAAGTTATTTCTTTTGGTCTGGGATATTTATTATAGGCATTTAAAATAACCTGTTCTGAAGTTGCATCCAAAATATCGTAACCACTTGTTTTTATTACTTTAAAATTAGTCATCGTTCCTTTTGGATGTAAGTAAAATTCTACTGTGTTATCGCTATTTACATTTAAATCTTTTGGTAAATTAACCCTTGCAATTCTACTAAGAACTTGCTGAGTTATTCTTCTCATAATTTCTTTATTATTCAGTATATATTGCTGTTGTCCTGGCGTGAATTTACTAAACTCATCTCCATATAAGCTTTTAATGCTGTTTCGATCTTCTGCTATATGTTTTATTGAGTTCGCATTTAAAGTTGCTATTCCTACAGCAAACAATAAAATAATTAAAATCTTTTTCATAAAAACTCCCTCTTTTTTACAAGTATACCCTGGGTTTTACGATTTGAACCTCTTTAAAAATAAGGCAAAATGAAATATTTCTAACTTTTTTGACATATTTTTTATAAAATTTCATATATATAAATAGTATTATAATACTAATCATAATCATAAAAATAATATTTAAATATATTAAATTACCTATACTGACTATATATATACTTTAATTTAATATTAAAATAATAATTATGAATATAATACAAATCATTATTTATATTTTTATGCTATAATAATGTTAGATAATTTATTAAGTAGGTGACACAGGTGGATTTACAAGAGCTGTTTATTTCTATTCAAAACAATATTGCTACAAGTGAGAAGAGAAAGAATATTCCTTCGAAAGAAATGGCAGAAAGAATTCACTGTTCAAAAAGCACTTACGATAAATATTTAAGTGGAAAGTTGACACCAAAGGCAGCAGAGAGCATTATGTGCTTATTGTCTATGCTTAGTGAAGATGATCTACTTAGAACTGTCGCACAATGGAGAGAGAAGTCTACATGCGATAATAAAACAGCTAGTCAAAAGGATAAAAAATGAGTAAAATACCAGACATGAAAAAAGAGACAAATAAATTAGGTGATTTTTATTGGGCTTATGCTGATATTTTAAGAGGAATCGGTATAAACGAAACAGTATATGATCAAAGAATACTTTCATTTATGGCACTTAAACTGCTCGTGGATAATAAAAAACTCCAATTCAACTTTGACTGGAGAAACAACTTTGGACTTTCTGCTAAACAGTACAAGAAATATGAAGCGGAAAATACTCTAAAAACTTTTTTAAATATCATAGCTGACATTGAAAATCTTGGACAAAATCTTTTATATTTTACTCAACCAAGTCATATGACACCTGCTCAGAATACTGTATCTGAATCTACTGATGATAACTGTTTGAAATACTTGAACCACAAAAAAACATTTACATTATCTGAGTATATCGAGGAACTTGAAGAACCTCATTATTTAGAAATGGTATTAGATATTTATGTAGGTAAAGCTCATTTTGTAGGGTATCCATCAGAAAAGTATAAAGATTTATACGAAGTAACAATTGCAAGAATGAAAAAACTATCTGGTACTTTAACTGGGCAGCACTTTACTCAAAAAGCAATTATTCATTTAGCTTGTGCTTCTGCTCTTGATGCTATGAGAAAAAATAAAAAAATTGCTGTGTATGACCCAACTTCTGGAATTGGTTCTATGGTTATCGAATCAGCTATCTATTTTGATACCAAATTAAATAGAACTTCTACTGGTAGAAGAAAAAAGACTGCAAAAGAAATTGAAGTATATGGTCAAGAATATAATGGTCAAAGCTGGATACTGTCAAAAATCTTTTTAGAGATTACTTCTCTTGATGGGAAAACACAAGGTATCAAAAATCAAATTGCTTATGGAAATACATTAACTAATCCAGCATTTGCACAGGGTATTAACGGAGAGGAATCATTCGATTTCATAATTGCCAATCCGCCATTTGGAGTTGATTGGAAGCATGATTATGACAAAATTGTTGAAGATATGAATAAAGATAACAGTAATTTTGAAGTGATTAGGGATGAAAAAGGAAAGCTCGTTTTACCTAAAAAATCAGATGGTCAGTTTTTGTTTATGCAACATATTATTAATCTGATGCTTAAAGAGAAAACCAATCGTAATAAAAATGCAAAAGCATGTATTATTAGTTCAAGTACATTGATTTCTACTGGTGCTGATTCTTCTAGCGAGTCAAAAATCAGATCACATATCTTTGATATGGAAATTGTAGAAGCAGTTATTGAACAACCAAAAGCAATGTTTACAAATACAGACATTAGCTCTCACTTATGGTTCTTGAATACTGATTTTAGTGAGCAAATTAAAATTGTTAAGCTTGATACAGAAGAGGATGAACTATATTCATCACATCCAGAACCAAAAGACAAGATGAAAAACTCATATTCTGATGAAAATATAGAAACAATCCTTGACTATATGTACCGAGCAGATGATTTTGAATACATCAGCAAAACCCTTGATAACAATCGTAATAAAATTGATATTTCCAGTGAAATAGGTTTTAGAGATGATAGTGAAAATGTTGATATAGCTCAGCTAGAAATTGAAATCAAAGATCTTGTAAGCGAACTGTATGACAGTGTACAGGAGATGTTTCGTGTTTAGTGATGCATTTATTAACCAATTTAATGAGTTTCAAAAAAAGACCAATCAATACCAAGATTTAAATATTGAGGATATTGTCTTTGAAGAGAAAAAACTAAGCGACATATCCTCAATTACCATGGGTCAATCTCCTGATGGACCCAGTTTAAATACTGAGGGCAATGGTCTTCCATTTTATCAAGGTAAAACAGAATTTACAAATGTATATATTGGAGAGCCAACAAAATGGACAACGAATAGTAAAAAAACAGCTGATAAAGATGATATATTAATTTCAATGAGAGCACCAGCAGGAGCAGTAAATATATCAACGGAACATATTAGTATCGGTCGAGGACTAGCTGCCATAAAAGTAAATCCAAATATAGATATGACATATCTCTTCATGTACTTAAAAAGTATTGAAGCTAGAATAAACCTTGAAAAAGACAGTGGGGGCTTTTATAGTTCTATGACAAAAGATGAGTTGTATGATTTTGATATTTTTATTCCGCAAGACATTGATGATGAATACAATTCCTTTAATGTGCAACAAGTTTTCGTAGATTTTTTAAAATATCAAAAAAAACAAACTGAAATACTTAGAAAAAAAATGATTTCTATGCAAGAAAAGATTTACAAAACTGATAAAGCGATTTTGAGCAAAATTTTTGAAATGAAGGATCCATTTATTATTCAACAATTTAATAAGTGGGCACAATTAAAATCATATGAAATTGATGGAAATGATATTCAATTTGACATCAAAAGAGTAATTGCAGATAACCCAGAGGATTCTATATGTAAAAAACGAATGGGATTTACTCCAAAAAGAGATCCAGAAGGTGATATAAATTGGTTTACTGTTGCTGATATGAATGCTGTTGATGGCATGTATATAAATGAGCCTAATACAAAAGAAAAAACAACCATGGATCTCATAAAACAGACTGTCGATAAACAGAATACTGGTAAGTCTGAAAAACTTATACCGATTAAGAAGGGCGATATATTAGTTTCATTCAAGCTAACTGTTGGGGTTGTAAAAATATATAACTCCGACAAGCCTGCTTACTGTAATGAAGCAATAGATATTATCAGTGTTCATGATAATATATTTAATCAATATGTTGCATACAACTGCATGCTAGAATATCCAAAACATGGAACTCAAACTAACAATGGAATGACATTAAATGATGAATCTAAAAAAGAAATTCAAATTATGACACCGCAATCAACAAAGCAATATACCTCATTGGAAATGCAAAAGATAATAATTGAATTTTTTGCAGCATTCAATTTATGGAAAAATCAAATATTAGATTTAACTAGTTCTATTAACACAAAATGCGATGTTGTTGATAATGCTTTTTTGAATGAGATTTTTAAAGGACACACCAATGATTGAAAAAGAGTTAAAACAAAAAGTATTAGATCAAATTAACTCATTTGTTAATCATCAGAATAGCAACAAAGAGCCTAAGAGGTATGAGCTAAGATATTTTGTTGCAACTGATATTGCAACTGATAGAGCTAAATTTTTTGGGTATATACATAACTTAAAAATTTTTAACTGTAAAAGTATTATAGATTTGACATTTGGTAGTGCTAACCTTACAGCTCATTTGCTGCTTGATAATGACATCGAATTCACTCGTCTTGTATTAAACGATAAAAATTTTGACAATGCAAATTTTACAGAAGAATTAGAAGAGATAAACGCTGATATAAAAGGCAATGACATATTAGATTCTAATGCTTTTGATGATGAAAAATATGATCTAGTCGTTTTTAATCCTCAATTTGGCGGAGGTGCTTATCCAGAAGGCGACTTGGGTGTTAAAAGATATTCTACCGACTTCATGTTTCACAAATACGAAGAAGATTTAGAGACAGCATTTCGTGAAAAGTTTGATTTGTCTGATTGTACATTTTCAAAAGATGATGATCAACGAAAAATAAGTATACATTCAGGTACCTTGACAGTTGGAGATATGGATAAACGGTTTTCAAAAATCAAGGTGTTTAACTACTACGATGTCTTTTACCAAAGTAAAACTAATAATCCAAAGGGAGAATCTTCTAAGCTTGTTCAGTTCAGAAAAACTTTTGATAAGCTATCAAAAGATGAAACAACTATTGTATTTTTTGGAAAACTTGAAGATTATCGAATGTTCTTCCGAGACTTTCTTAAATGTGATGCTTATATCACTGATGAAAAAGATAAATCTCTTTTCATAGGTCATAAAAGTTATGATGAAGATGACTTTCAATGTTACATCAAAGATGGTTTAGGATTTATAGAGTCTGACTGTGAAAGAAGAAACACGGTTGAACAAGATGATATAGACCTTTCGAGCATTTTAGATGAAATACATATAGATTTAAAAGATTTAAAATCTCTTGACGGTGGTGAACTTTTTGTGTTAGAAGATAAATCAGGAATAAATACTGAAATAGCAGTTCCAGAAACCAAAAAAGATAAACAAAAACCTTTTAAAAACTTTTTATTAGGATTTATTAACAAGGAAACTAGATGAATAATATATATTTTAAGATTGGTCAACCAAATACTGGTAAAAGTCATGGTTTTCAAAAAAAACAGTTATTAGAGAATCCTTTGTTTAAAGATTTAAAGAGTGAACATTACATCCCAATTCCTGTCTCTGGCGGGGTGGGTAATGAGTATAAAGGGCTACAAAATACAGATTTAGCCCTTTCGTATGATGTCATAAATAAAACGATTCGATTTGGAGATTTCTTAAAAACTTTAATGTCTGCAATTATTCAACCGGGGAAACCTCATATAGTTTTTTTGGATGACTTTCATAATCAAGATATATCAAGTCTTTTATCAGAATACACCCCTCTATTTAAAGGTCAACAAAAAGTAGATTTAGCAGAATATGAAGAAACTATTACAGAAGCTGGCATAGATTTAAATTTACTAAATGAGGAAGAGTTTGAAACTGTTGAGCACTTTATTGCAAAGTGGAATATCTTAATTGGTAAAATTAAAGATCTAAATGAAAAGATTGTATCAATTCCAATTACAAACCGTATCTCTGGTTCATCATTGGAGCTTATTTTCCCTAGTAATTTTTATTTACTTGGTGCTGCTAACTTTAATGAAAAGACATTGAGTATATTTGCTGACTGGAATGATCGTGCAGAAATTGATACGATTGACCCAATACAAGCACAAGAAATAGCTTTTAGAGAGGATAATGGTCAAATCTTTAAGATTGGAAATGGAACTGCATCAGATGAAGAGGAATCTAAGTTTGTAAAGTGTTGTCTAACAATGAATACAAATTTACAAAGTATTTTGGAAGAGCAAAATATTTTTGATCATGAAAAATATTGTTTTGGTATCTGGAAAGTTGTTGATGAACATGGAAATATAGTTTCTGGAGATAGCCGAATTAAAGTAGTTAAATTTTTCTTCTCAATGATTAAAAATTCTTTGATTTACAACAATAAAAATAGTGAAATCAACACTATTGGATGGAAGCTTATTGTAGCTATGAAAAATGATGAATGGTTTATTGAACATATGGGATTGTTAAAAGAAAAAATTGAAGAGCTTGAAAAGTTAGACATTGATGATGATCAAGAGAACGGAAAAATATTTAAACTTCTGCACACTCTAAATATTTACGACAACTAAAAGGTTAGTTGGAAAATGTTTGAAGTTTATTTTGAGGAGAAAACTAACACTATTTATGCTGTCTTTCAAGACTTGAGTGTAGAGAGTAGAGACCTAAGTAAATATATATCAGATAGGCTTCAAGAAGAAAATGTTCCAGTATCTATACATAAAAGAATAAAAGAGTTTTTTACTGATAACAAAGTAGTAAATGAAAATTTTCATCGTCAAACAAACTATATAAGCACACTTAGAACTTACATAGATTTTGTCACCACAAATAAACATAAGAATGTCTACTATTTGAATTTGTATGTTATACCAAAGGACATACAATTAAAATACAATGACTCAGAAAGCAAAAAATCATTAATACGAAAAGTAGATAAACTGTCACTCAATATATATCAGCTCTATGATTCTTTGATTGGACATAAAGATATCAAGCTGAAATCTCTTAAATTAGCCAAAGGGAGTACATTCTTAGACCTAGAATTATCTTTTTATTTAAAGGAACTAAACAAGCTTCATGATTATTTACTGAATTACAAAAGAAGTTTAAAAGACAAAATCATATGTTCAGACAAAGAAGTGGGAATTATGATCGATTCGCTGAATGAACTTGAAAAAGATCCATTAAAGCAATATCAGTTTGTAAAGGTTGCTCATCAAAAAGATTTGATAGTTTTTGTTTATTCACTTCTTAATTTTTTACAAAAAGAGCGAATTCAGTATTTTAAATTACATCCTTTATATAAAAAGTTAAAAACATCTATTTCAAAGATAAATAATTATTTGTTGAAAATATCTACTTCCAGTCATATCAAACAAGAGGTAATAACTTTTAAGAATCTGCAAAAGTTTTTCAATCGTTATCAAAATTTCAAAGAAATACAAAGAAATAAATCAATATATTCTATTCTTGAATCAATTTTCTCGAACCAGCTACATGATGGTGCTTTCATTTCCAAATCTATTGATATGACTAAGATGTTTGAAAAAGTTGTTGAAAATGCACTAATAAATACATATGATAAATCTCTTTATATTGGAGATGAAAGTAAAAAAAGAATTATTGGAGAAGAAGCATATAGTAAACATCTAAACAGTATCAACTATTTACTTGAAAACGAAGATGATAATTCAATGGTTAAACAATACCCGGATTTTCTTGTTAGAGATAATGTTGGAATTTACCATATATTAGATGCAAAATATAAGTTAAAGAAAGATTTGTATAAAGATAGAACTATGTTTTGGCAAGTTTTGGTTTATTCAAAACTTTTCAATCAAAGTGTAACTGAACAGAATGACATCAAAAAAATTATAGTTTTTGCACAGCATAGCGAGATAGATCTTGATTATATCGATAATATCGCTATAAATAGCACAGAAGCTATCCAAATCGAAAACTGTGACTGGTATGATACTGAAATGCTTTTTGGCTCTAAAATAGGCTTTATTGGCATGAAGACATTATTAAATTAAGTATGTAAAGCCCAAATTGGTTTCACTCAAAACAGCCCCCGTAGTGTGTCTTTTTCATCAAAGTGATGTATTATAGCAAATTTAATAAACAATATTTAAATTATTTTAACATTAAGATATTACAATATATTATCGTCTAATCGGTAAGACACCCGCAACTAAAAGCTAATTTAAAGCGGGAAATGCGGGTTCGAGTCCCGACACTTAGGACAATAAATTGACTACGAGAACTACTTTTTTAAAAAACTTTTTAAATGATGTTGGCAATAGTGTGCACAGTATGAACACTATTTCTGTAGCTTTATCTAATATGACCGCTTCGACAAATGTTCCAAAAGGCTTAAATATTTCATGGAATATTGGGAATCTACAAGCTACAAAAGAAATGTCAAGAAATTTTGTAATTAGGTCTGCAATTGCTTATACAGTTGAAGCTTTATATGAATATTTAAAGAACATAAGTAAATCACCTTTATGGACTGATATAGACAAAGTGTTTTCAGAGATGGATGGTGACGGGAAGGCAGTGCAAACATATAATTTTTTAAAAGGAATTGATAATATTGAAGAGGAATGGACTATATTGGTAGAATTACTAGGGCACTGGAGAAATAAAGTTGTTCATAGTCATACATCTAACGCAAAACTATCAGCAAGTAAGAAAAGAACAATCAAGAACTATAAATCTAAGATCAAAAATGAATTACACAGTTTTGATATAGATGAAGCATTAAATAATTTTGAAAATAATAAAAACACTTTAAAAGATGTTTCAACATTAATCTCAGTTGCTATAAAGTGTGCTAGAGTAGTAGAAAATTATTACATAGCAATACTTCCTGATAAAACAAATATTGATTTATATGTTGAATTATTAAAAAAAGATGAAAGTTTTTATAGTGTTTGTTTGCAACAAAAAAGTGATAAGAAGACAAGACAAATCAAGAGATGGCTAGAGATAAACTATGATTACCTTAGTCCTGAAGTTAAAGATGGAATAATAAATGAAATACTGTGAAAATTGTTTTGATGATGGAAATCTTCAAGAATATATAGAGCAAAAAGGAACAAAAAGTAATTCATTTACATGTAACAATTGTGGGACTATTAATTCTGAATATTTACTTGAAGATTATGCACTTTCTTCATGGATAAAAGGTATCATCTATAAAGTATATTCATATGAAGATGGTATGGCTTATACGGTATCTAAAACTTATATTGAAGATGATGAAAACATAACAGATTATGCACCATTTCGAGATTTATATAGTGTATGTGGAGATTTGTTTAGTTGTGAACAAGATGATATCATCAGAATAATCAATAATGAGACTTCACAATATGCGATAATGAAAGATGGTGGTGAAGATTATTTTTTAGATCCTTATTCACAGTGCTGGGTAAAGGAATGTTGGTTTGACCACTCACCTCGACATTTGAATTGGAACAATTTTTCAGAAAATGTCAAACATTCTTTACGGTTTTTTAATAATAAAGATTTTAATAGAGAAGATGAATTAGAAAAACTTTCTATATTATTTGACTACCTAGGTATATATAAATTATCAGAGCATCAGTGTTATAGAGTTAGAGGTGTAACATTAGATAAGATTTCAACAGTACAAGATGATCCTGAAAAAGAATTAGGTAGTGCACCACATGATAAATCTAAACATAATCGATTTAGCCCAAGTGGTATTTCTTATGTGTATTTAGCATTCGATCAAGAAACAGCTTACAAAGAAGTACTAGATGATGCAGAATCTTTAAATTATTTTTCAAGCTGTTGGAAACTAGATACAGATTTAAATCTTTTAGATTTAAGAAAAGATAGATTTGAAGAGATATCAAGTGTATACACTAATCCTTTCAGCAATAAATACGATAGTTATGTTGAGTGTGGAGAAGAATTTTTAATGAAATTTATTCATAAAATTCAAAAATCAATTAGCGAATATGATAAAGTATTAGAATATATACCTACACAAGTTTTAGCTGAGTATATTAGATTAAAAGGCTATGACGGGTTTGTTTTTAATAGTAGTAAAAATAAAGATGGTATCAATATTGTTTTATTTGATAAAAGTAATCTAAAGTTTGTTGAATATGAAAAGGTTTAATATTGTCGAAGTATATTTATCTTGACTGGAATGTGTTTCAACATATGAAACATGAACATATAGATGAAATAAAATTTATTAATGGTGTGGAGTTTAAAAAATTAATTGAAAATCTTTCTTTAAAGTATATCTTCCCTTACTCTGAAGCACACTTAAGAGATCTTTCTATTAGTAACACAATTAGAATATATTTCAAATTAATTGAGAGCGTGTTCTTTCCAAAAAAACAGACGCAGTACAATATAAGAGCTACTCGAGTAGCTCTTGCGTCTATCCTGCTGTTTTTTGAACGGTCACCAGTCCCGTTATTTTCTCACGAAGCCATTAGCTTCAAGTAGTTCATATACATCTTCATGTGTAGAGTTGTTAATTTCGTTAGAATCACATTTTTCTTCTAAAAATTCCCTTACAGTTTTGTCTGCCTTATCGTTGTATAGACCGACAACATATGTAGCTTCATAATATTCGCCACAATTAAACATATCTTGATCTCTGCTCATAGATATAATCTCCTTATTTATAGATTCAAAGTATTATATCATCTTGTACGCTTACTACATAATATTGGATCTGGATTATTGTATCGTAATGTATAGCATAATAATACAAGAAAACTAATACCAAGAAACGGTTGTTTTTGCTTAATGTCTACCATAATCTTCTCTTAACCTCCAATGGCAAGTAAAGCTCTTCTCTGCCAAGTTGAAAAAACAAGACATCCTCTGAGCTATCTATTGTTAAAAAAACATTGTCAGGAATACTTATCCCATGTAAATACCCTACAGCAGTTTTTAGCAATTCTCGCTTTTGAGTACTTATAAGCTTGTCTTTTCTCAACAAAGAGATAAGTCTATGTTTTAATTGTGCTTTGGACAAATTTGGTTTTGTAAAAGTGATTTCTTTTATTTCTTTAAGGAAAAATTCTAAGTCAAATTCCTTTACTAAAAAATTAACAAAACCAGTAATAGCTGCTTTTTGTCCAGGATAGAGCCATAAGTAACCGCTTAACATAAAATTATTGAGCTTTTTTTCTGTAAAATTATTACAATACTTTAAAAACTTAACAGCTGGAGTTATTGCGAGTCTCATCGACCTAATAGTTGTTTTGTTAGATACTAATTTCTCTTCAAGATATGAGTGATAGCTATGAATCAACCTATGTTTGTATGTGCCTTTTTTAAAGCTTAATAAATATTTATTAATCATGTCTAAATTGGCATACTTGTCCTGAATTACTTTATCTATCTTAATCACTCCTATCTCATTTAAGAAGATAGTAACAGATAAATACTTTCTAGTCTCAGCAACAGTAAGTTTATCTGTTACCTCTTCATATGTAGGTATTCTCTCAAACTCCTCGCATAGATTATCTAGTGCTAAAAAATAAGAGTGATAGTGTCCTATACGATAAGAAGCATAAATTGCTCCTCTTCTTTTTTTGAACCATATGCTAAATTCAGTAAAGTAGCTTGACATATATGTAGATAAAGAAGCTGATATAAACTTTACTTTTTTAGATAAAGAATTATCACTACTGCATTTAGAGCATATTCTGCCGACCCCTGCAGGAAAAAGACTGTCGCATTGCTTACAAAATCTACTAACTTCTGTTGTACATATTTCACATAATGGCTTTTTGGTTTCTATCGAAAAACTAAAAGCATCTCTGCGATATGCACAGCTACTACATATTGGTAATTTCTTTTTAAAACATTTTTGACACAGTAGCTCAGTGCTACCATCTGGTAAGCTTCTATTTGAAACAGTATGATTAGATCCGCCACACTCTAAACACTTTTTGCTGATAGTAAAATATTTAGCACATGATTTACAAGTAGGTCCAAATTCAGTAATTTTACCAAATTCGTATTGACTCTTATTACATCTGATGCATGGTTTATCTTTAACCTGGCAAAATTTGCATATAGGAATTTTTAGGGCATAATATATTTTTCTCTTACACTTACAAACAGTACATTCTTTAAAATGAAATAGATAGTTATAGCATTTTTTGCAATAGTGCTTCCCTCTATATCTGTAATCAAAATCAGTAAGTTTTTCATGACAGTACTCGCAATCACAATCTGACACGGCTAGTCTCATAAAAAAGTCCTTATTTCATCCATTAGCGTTTCAACTTCTTCTTTGCTTCTTGGTTTAATTTCTTTACAAGTGTTAGCAGATATGGAAAATGAGTCGCTCACTATAAGACCTTCCGCTAAGTAATCTATTGTTTTCGAGCTTATATTTAATTGTTCCGCAAGGGTTTTATATCTCAACTTTGAGTTTTTAAATAAATTTTTTATCTCATCTATGTTAATTTTAAAGAGTCTTGAAACGGCAATCATTAAAATCTCTCTATCTTTTACCTCTATAGCTTCAAATGAATTTCTACTTGAAGATGTATGAAAAACCTCTTTATTAGATAGGTTTAACTTTTCAAATATATCCTTGTACCTCGGTAATCTATATAGATTTCTAAAAAATGATAACAATACACGAGTGGTAATAAATAGTTCATCTATTGTATGTTCTGCTAATGGTAGTGATTTGCTGATTTTGCCATTAAAAATAGCATCATTTAGAGATTCTTGTAAAGACAGAGCTTCTTTATCTGAATCTATAACGCTAGATTTTCTTAAATCAAAACCACAATTAGTGCATATGTAAATCTTTGTGTTCATATAATCAATAAGATGCGGAGAAAAAACTTTATTACAGTTTTGACAACTTGAAATTAGCAGTTGTTTATGAATCGGACATGCAACATTCCAAGCTAGCTTCCATTGCTTTTTTATATAAGGATTTGGTAGAGCCAAGCACTTAGAGCAAAAGTGTGCTCCATTTATCCTGGTTGTACCTCTGGTACCTGTTGGAATTACAAAGTACCATGTTGCTTTAGGATTAAGAGAGGTCCTGCTTGTAATAGTTTCTATAATTGGCTCTAGCGTTAAGTTTTTTACTTGTTCTTTGCTTAGAGAAGTGATTTTGCTTAATTTACTAGCTTTGCCTGATGAGAGATGCCTATCAATATCTCTACTCCACGCTCTAAATTCATGCCAAATACCGCCTACAAAACTACTAGGATCGCTTCCGTTAGCAATTGAATTTCTAATGATCCATGAACTGAGTATTTCATCAGGGTATGGCTTGACTTCGATAGGGATTTTTATATCACTCAAAGCTGTATTTCTCTAGGAGTAAGATTACTTGTTGGCTTTAACCACTTATATTTTCCAATAATATCAAGCGTAATCTCTTCTTTGTTGTTTTCAATACAAAATGTAGCACACTCTATTAAAAGCCTATGTAAGTCTCCTAAGTTGCCCTGAGAGATAGAATGAAGCAGAGTAGCTTTATCTCTTTCATCCAAATTTGAAGCATTTTTGAGTGGTAGTCTTTTCTCAAATGCTTTCAACAAGCCTCTAAAGTTTTTATCTAATTCCCATTTAGATAGCTTGATTAGATCAAATCTACTGCTTAGTTGTGGATCAGAAGTTAGTATTAGAGCAGCATCTTTTATCCCAACTCCGACAATTGGAATCATGAGCTTTGTGCCAATATTTTTAAGAGCATTCATAACATCTCGTTGCTGAACAGGAGTACCACTCAGGAAGTGATGCATCTCATCTAGCACAAGTATTTTTACATTGCACTCCCTCATTAAGTAATATACCTGATTTCTTAATTTAGCTAGAGAGTCAGTTGTTCTAAATGGTGTCCAAAAAGATTCTAGTATGGAAATATAAAGACTTTTTTCATCTGCTTTTGTAGGTGCGAGAGCTAAAAGAACTGGTCTTATAACAACACTCATCTCATTTTCATCTTCTATTGTGTAGCCTTGATGTAGCTTTTCAAACTCAGTGACAATAGAAGTTTTTCCAATATTGGATTCTCCTATTATTAAAAGATTTGGCATTCTTGGCTTTTTTGGTCTATCCATGAGCTGTTTTAGTAGCCTTAAGATTTCTTTCGTTTTTGGATATTCAATCCACACAGATTCATGCATAAATTGAATTTTGTCTTCTTTGTTAGAGTGAATTAAGCGTTTACAATCTTCATTTAAATGTTCATATAGAGATGTCATATTATTCCTTTATCCAAAATCAGGAACATCACTGTCCCAAATCAAGCTGTTGTCAACAGATGGTGTTCCTTGAATCCTTCGCTTCGAGGGAGTATCATTAGATGCTGTTTCAATATCTCTGTTTTTGAGTCTCTGCTGTTCTCTGCGAGCTTTTTTACTCTTTTTTGCGGATTCATTAATTTGTTGATTAAGTTCGTCATGAGCCTCTAAGATTTGAGCGTTGTTTATAGTCTTTGAACCTTTTTCTTTAATACGGTTTTTGATTGATTCAAATTCCCATAGAGACATAATTGGCATTGATTGGTCAGCTAGTGGGATTTTAAAATACTCAAGAGTAATATCATCATAAAACCATACATAGCTTATATCTCTAGGATCTCTTTTAAAAACAAACACTTTTTTTCTTTTTGTAGATTCATCTATTTTATTAATTCTCGAACGAAGTAGATTGTCATAATAATTTAATCCATCTATGTTAACTCCATTTTTTTGTATAGTCCTCTCAAATATTGGTAAAAAATCTATCATTACAGTTAGAGCATCAGTTGGCTTTGGTATTAATCCAACTGTACTATCTTCTCCAAAGATTCCCTCTTCCCATTGTTCTTCAGGAGATATATCAATGCCATGGTGTTTTCTCTTATGATAAACTTTAGTGATATATGTAACTAGCCATTTTTCAAATTCAGAAAATGTTAAACTTGCATGTTCATCTGAATTATATTCTTGTCTTTTTTGAATGTTTGAAAATGTAGTACCTGGTAGTTCATGAACAGCTGACATAATTGTTCCAATAGCACGCTCCACATGACCACCAAAATTAGTTTTTCCTACAGGTCTAAATTCAATATTTATACCATGAGTTAAACCAGCTTTTTGAACTGCCTCTGCTCTAAAATCTGCACCATTATCAACATGAATGGTAGTAGGAAATCCCCATACATCCCAATTTGAATCGATGTCAAGCTTTAAAAGAAGCTCATCCTTTGGTAGCACAGAACTTGTAATACACATAGCGACACTTGTAACACTTGGAGCATTTAGACTTAGATAATAACCAACTATCATTCGACTATATATATCTATTGCTATTGTCAGCCAAGGTCTTCCTATCGGCTTTCTTGTTTCATCATCAACTACAATTAAATCAACAGGTGTATGGTCTATCTCAATAAGTTGTAGTGGGTAGTCTGCATTAAATGAACCTGGTACTGGTTCAAATTTATTCCTAGCAATTGAACGATTACCTTGCCTTTTTAGTTTTTCATATTCTGCAATTTGATGAATCCTATTTCTAATCGTATTTTTACCAGGTGCCTTATAGTTTTGGTTTTTACATTCGATGTTTATTCTGTTAATAACGGCTTGAACTGATGGTTTTTGTTTCGTTAAATAGTAAGTATCAATAACTTTTTGTATTATCTTCTCTACACTATAGAGAAGTCTAGTCTCACCTTTTATTCTTCCTGATGGCTTAGAGGCTAGTCCTAATAGTGTACCTGTTGATTTGTAGTTTTTGAGCCAACGGTATAAGGTGGTATAGTGAACATCTATCTCCTTTGCATGTTTTTCTATATCTTCTCTAGACATGTTGTTTGATAACAAAGGCTTGATAGCTAAGTAGCGTTCTTCTATCTCTTTGTATTCATAATCAGATATATCTGACAAGTCTTTATATATTGCAATATTGTCAGAAGAATCTTTAGGAGCAACGGGTTTTACATCTTTAATGAGGAGTCTCTTAGCTCTTTTGTCTTTTATACTAATGCCTATTATTTCACTAAAGTCTAGCAGCTGTGAAACTTTATAAATTTCATTATGATACTCAACATATTCGTTTTGCTTAATCTCAATCCTGCTTCTGTCAAGTTTAACTGATTTAATATCATCCATTTAGTTTTTCCTCATCATAGTTGTCATTTAGCCATACCGTGGTTTGATAATTTAAAGGTTCTCCATATAAGCAAAGTAAGCTTTTGTTTGCCAGTAAGTGCCATATTTGCCCCAATGCTAGTCCTTTTTGTATTTTAGTAATAAATAAAGACTCTAATATATGATCTATAGTGGTGCTACCAAGCATATCTACATATGTTAAGATTCTCTGCTCTTCATCTAAATCGTATTCTAAATTTTTATATCTTTTTAAAAAAGTTATATTTTGGAAGTAAGCTCCCCTGATTTTTTCTTCATCATATATCTTAAAAATCATGTCATTTTGAGATGCATATTTTGTTGCTATTTTAAACTTAGGACGAAGATCTTTAAACTTCTTTTGTATAATTCTTCTAGGCTTTACTTCTATAAGTAAAGGTTTTCTGACTACATCTAACAATATTGTTTCTGTTTCATTAAAATATACTAGAAAATCTGGTGTGTATGTTGTATTTCTTCCATTGGCATTTATATATTCAATAGTAATAGGTTGCTCAATTACATCACAAACGCTATCATTAAATTCTAATAATGTAAGTAGGTCTCTTTCTAAAGTAGATTCAAAGGCAATACTTTTTTGTTTGCGAAATGCAAAATAACCTGAGACACTTCCATAGGTATAGCCAATTTTTCTTTTTTTCATAGAAATCTTCAATCTATCATCTCCTTTGTTGGTAAGACTGTAGTAAGGTTTATTGTATATTAACAAGGTTGTAGCAATGTTAATAGGTATTTGTAGCATGATTAGTTGGAATAAATTCTATCTAATTCCATAAACTTGTTCTGATTGTAGCATAGTTTAGTGGAAATGACAAGGTTCACACAAAGCAAAAATAGGAGAAGTTGGTTTGGCGCACAATGGGATCTTGTTTTTTGATGAACTTCCACATTTTTCTAAAGGAATTTTAGAGGCTCTAAGAGAGCCGATGCAAGATAATCGTATCAGAATTTCAAGAGTAAATTCTAAAGTAGAGTATCCAAGTGATTTTTTATTTATAGGTGCTATGAATCCTTGCGCTTGCGGAAACCTTTTAGATGAACACCTAGAATGTAGATGTAGTGACCTAGAGATCCAAAGATATAAAAACAGACTCTCTGAGCCATTTTTAGATAGGCTGGATCTTAGTGTTGTAATGCAAAATGTAAAGAGTGATGATAAGAGTAGTTTTACCTCAAAAGAGTTACATAGAAAGGTGGTTGAAGCTCATATCTTTAGAAACAAACGAGGTCAAGAGAGATCTAATGCAAAACTAAAAGATAGTGAGATAGAGATCTATTGTATTTTAAATAATGAAGCAAAAGAGACTTTAGATATGGCAATAGAGAGATTTCGTCTCTCTTTTAGAAGTATAAACAAGGTCTTAAAAGTATCTAGAACCATAGCAGATCTAGATAAAAGTAAAGATATAGCAAAAAACCATATCTTAGAAGCGCTTAGTTATAGACGGAGATAAAAAGTGTTAATTTGCACATTTTTCTTACACTTCTAGAGTGTAGAATGCAAACTTAAGAAGAAAGAGGTGAACTTGAGACACTCGCCTTTTCCTTTTAGACATTGTAGTATGTCGCACTTGGATGATATACTACTACGGCACTAGTTGATTGTTCTGGGTGGATCTGAAAAGTTTCACTCAGCTCAATCCCAAACTCCTCAGGCTTTAGTAAGTCAAAAAGAGGACGATTCAGCTCTAGATCTGGACAAGCCGCATATCCAAAAGAGTAACGACTTCCTTGATATCTATTCATGCGAACATCACTTAAACTACTTCCCTCACCATCACTTATATTTAGATCTAGTCTTATCTGCTTATGTGCAATCTCAGCTAAAGCCTCAGCTAACTCAACGCCAAGTCCGTGAAATTGATAGTAAAGTGTATACTCCCCACTATCATAGATCTCTCTCTCAGCCTCACTAAGTTTTGCGCCAGCACTTACACAAGTAAGAGCTATAACGTCGTGTCTGTCACTATGGAAAAAGTCGCTAAGTGCGCGATGTGGCTCTTTACTTTGTCTTGGGAATGTAAATTTTTTTATGGATCTTGACGCTACATCTTCTAACGGTTCACGGTTTACTTCATCAAGCGAATTATACCCCTCACTCTCATCAAAGATAAGAAGAGAATTATCATCGCTTCTACAAGGCCAGTAACCATAGAGGATGGTTGGATCAAATAGCTTTTCATCTATAAATTGTTTTTTTAGTCTCTCATAAGCTGGCCAAACTACTTCATCTAGTTGCTTTTGATACTCCTCTTTTTTCATCCCCTTAGAGCTATAACCCCAGCGAGATTTAAAGAGAATTTTATGATTTACCCACTCAAATGCCATCTCTATTTGTGACTCGGTGAGCTTTAACTCTCTTCTTCCCCAAAATGGAGGAGTTGGAACAACTACATCACGAGATGGCATCTTAAGTTCACTAAATGGTGGGATGATTATCTCTTTTATCTCTTTTACTACTTTTTTATCTTTGTCTTTACCGTGAAGATCTGTATCAAAGTTTCCAGCTTCTATACGGCTCATGGCAGTTACTCCATCAAAGGCATCTTTACAGTAAAAGATGGGTCCATCGTAGATAGGGCGACAAAAGTCATCTATAAAAGAGCGAGTAAGCGCTGCCCCTCCTAGAAGTATGGGGATCTTAATATCGTGTGATTTTAAAATTTCAAGATTCTCTTTCATAACTTGAGTTGATTTAACCAGTAGTCCGCTCATCCCTAAAGCGCTAATGTGTCCATCTTTCATAGTCTGCATAAAGGCATCTAGATCTACTTTGATCCCTAGGTTTACAACTTTGTAGCCATTGTTTGAGAGGATGATATCCACAAGATTTTTACCAACATCGTGTACATCGCCCTTTACTGTTCCAAGAGCTAGAGTTGTGTCAGCCTCTTTTTGGACCTTTGGAAGAAAGGGTTCTAGATGATCAACTGTTTTTTTCATAGTCTCAGCACTTTGAAGTACAAAGGGGAGTTGCATCTGACCTGAGCCAAAAAGCTCGCCAACAACTTTCATGGCATCTATAAGGATTTCATTTACAATTTTCTCAGGCGCGATAGTGTGGCGAGCCTCTTCAACGAGAGGAATCATCCTATCTTTATCTCCATCCATAAGAAGTTTTGCTATTTTCTCTTCACTGCTCATGGCAAGATAAGCCTCATCTACAGCATCATTATCAACTGCTTCTTTGGTACTAAAATGCTCTATGAAGTTAAAGAGAGCCTCTCCATTTGGTTTGCGGTTAAAAATCAAATCATCGCAGATCTCTTGATCTTCTTGGCTGATTTTGTTGATGGGAATGATATGCTTTACATTTATGATCACAGAAGTAAGACCTGCCTCGATACAGTGATGCAAGAACATAGAGTTTAGGTAGGGTCTTGCATCTTTATCTAGTCCAAAAGAGATGTTTGAGAGTCCTAAAGTTGCACTTACTTCGGGGTGTTTTTTACGAAGCCCGCGGATAGCTTCTATGGTGTTTATCCCAGCATCGAAGTACTCTTCATCTCCACTTGCTAGTGTAAATGTTAAAACATCAAAAATCAGGTCTTCTTTTTTGATGCCATGGCGGTTAGTTGCCAGATCTATGATCCTATCTGCAACCTCAAGTTTTTTCTCAATAGTCTTAGCCATACCAACTTCATCTATGGTTAGACAGACTAGGCTAGCTCCAAACTTTTTAGCAAGAGCACAAACTTCATTAAACTTTGGCTCGCCATCTTCAAGGTTAACAGAGTTTAGGATGGGTTTGCCGCCTATGTTTTTAAGAGCAGTCTCAAGTCCAGTAGTTTGTGTGGAGTCTGGCATAAGAGGGAGTGAGATCTTTTGGTTGTACATTCCTATAACTGCGTTCATGTCTTTTGTCTCATCGCGACCTGCAAAGCCTACATTTACATCTATAATATGGGCACCTGCACGAACTTGCTGTTGAGCGACACTTAGAGTTCCCTCATAATCCTCTGCTAGAAGAAGCTCTTTGAAAGCTTTTGAACCAGTTGCGTTTGAGCGCTCTCCCATCAAAAGTGGAGCGGGAACTTGCTTTAGAGTTGTTGTATTAAAAAGAGAAGCTATAGAGTTTTCATGAGATCCACTTGGTGCTTTTGGCTGTTTAGAACTAACTTTTTCAACTAAAGCGCTAATATGCTCAGGCGTAGTTCCACAGCATCCACCTAAAAAGCTAACGCCATCAAAGTCTAAAAATGATTCTTGTTTATTTGCAAACTCATCAGGTCCCATAGGATAAAATGTCACTCCTCCACGATTTTGTGGAAGTCCAGCATTTGCATGGATACTTATAGGTTTATGCCAAACTTCACTTAGAGTTCTTACGTGTTTTAAAACTTGTTCAGGTCCAGTCCCACAGTTAAAACCTAAAGATAAAATATCAAAAGGCTCTAGTATGGTTGCAATTGTATTTGCATCAGTACCGATGAGCATAGTTCCACTTAGCTCAATGGTTACAGAGATCATAATTGGGATCTCTACACCTCTTTCTTTAGATGCCTCTTGACAAGCATGAAGTGCAGCTTTTATCTGTAGTGGATCTTGTGCGGTCTCTAGCAAAAAAACATCAGCTCCCCCATCTATAAGTGCGAGTGCTACCTCTGTATAACCTTTGTACATCTCATTATAAGTTATGTGACCAAGAGATGGAAGTTTTGTTCCAGGTCCGATAGTTCCTAAACAAAAACGAGGATGAGTTGGAGTTGAAAATTTTTCACATAGAGCTTTTGCAAGTTTAGCTCCTGCACAAGTGAGCTCATAAGCGCGATGGGCAATGTTATAATCATCCAAAACCCAAGTAAAAGAGCCAAAGGTGTTTGTTGTGATAAAGTCAGCTCCAGCACTTAGATAGTCATCATATATCTTGTTTAAAATCTCAGGGCAAGTAACATTTAAAAGCTCATTACAGCCCTCGTTTTCTTCCCATGCTTCTTTTGGAATCTCCGCGTCATAGAGCTGAAGCTGCGTTCCCATAGCCCCATCAATGATAAGTGGTCGTTTTTTTATAGTTTCTAAAATATACTTTTTTGTGTTCATAATAAATCTTTTTAAAATTAAAATTAAAAGTAATTTTAGCCAATATAAGCATAAATAAGACTTTTGATAATAATATTTGAAAATATTATAGTAATTATAAGAATAAATTAAATAAAATCTAAACTTTCATTCGCTATAATGTTCGAACAATATGAAATATGTTAACAACAAAAGCTATTTTGTTGCAAGTGAATCAAAGGAAGTCTCTTATGAGCAAAGAAAATACTGGTATAACAATACCGACATCGTGGAGAATTAAACGCTACTATCTATACGCGATGGTAACTATAGTCGCGTTAGTGTTACCGTGGATTACAGTAGATGGAAATCACTTTTTTCTACTGAGTTTTGATAAGTTAAAACTGCATCTTGCATTCGTTCAGTTTGATATGCAAGAGTTATATTTGATGCCATTTTTACTAATGTTACTTTTTTTAGGAATATTTGGTATGACTGTACTGGGTGGTCGTGTTTTTTGTGGTTGGGTCTGTCCGCAGACAGTTTTTAGAGTTATTTATAGAGATCTAATAGAGACAAAACTACTAGGACTACGAAAACGCATCAAAAACAAACAGCAAGATCCAGATATGAGTAAGTTGGAGAACAAAGTAAAAAAAGTAGTAGCTATTTTACTATGGACAGCTCTTGCACTTATAGCAGGATCAAACTTTATGTGGTACTTCGTTCCGCCTGAAGATTTTTTTACTTATCTTGGAGATTTTACTAATCATTGGACGCTTTTTGGTTCGGTTATTGGTATTGCAGTTTTTCTTATATATGACATAGTATTTTTAAAAGAAGACTTCTGTATATATGTATGCCCATACTCAAGAATCCAGTCGGTTTTATATGATGAACATACAGTTATGGCACTTTATAATATGCATAGAGGTGGAAACATCTATGATGAAAACCACAACAAAATGTATACAAAACAAAAAGATATTCAAGTAAATGAGCCTCATGCTGAGTGTACTGCTTGTGAGAGTTGTGTAACTGTTTGTCCGACACACATTGATATTCGTAAAGGTCTTCAACTAGAGTGTATAAACTGTTTAGAGTGTGTTGATGCTTGTACAACTGTTATGGGTAAACTCGGAAAGCCTTCACTCATAACATGGTCTAGTGACTATGAGATAGTAGAACAAAAGGGTAAAACACAATTCTTTCGTACAAAAATACTCGCATATATGGGTCTTTTAGTTGCAATTATGATAATTTTAGCGATGATGGGAAGTACAAAAGAGCATATGCTTTTAAACATAAACAAAGAGACTCGTCTTTACTCTGTGAAACACTTTGATGATGGAGAGTTTAGAGTTGAAAATGCTTATGAATTCTTACTTCAAAACACTGAAAATGAAGAGATGAAATTTTTCTTTGAGATCATTCCTCCAAAGGGTATGGAAGGTAAGATTACTATAGAAAAACCTAAAGGTGAATTTACAGCTGTTCCCAATATGAAAAAGAAAGAGATAGTAGTTCTTAGAACTACAGAGATGCTAGTTGATAATGATAGAAAAGACACAGTTATCCCTATCACGATTAGAGCTTATGCTGTTGGGCATGAAGATAGAGTTGTTGTATTTAGAAAGTCAACTTTTGTTTTTCCTCGTGCTGATATTATTAAAGAAAAATAATTAGCTTTTAAAGACGAATAAGATAAACTCCAAAAAGGTAATTTTTTGGAGTTTATAGTATGTTTAAAAAAACTAAAAATATCTTACTATTTTTGTTTGTCACTTACGCTCTAGTTGGCTTTTTTGCCATTCCACTTGTACTTAAATCACAACTTAAAACTACAGTTGAACAAGAGTTAAATGCAAAACTAAGCATAAAAAGCATCTATTTTAATCCATTTTCATTTAGGCTTATTGTTGATGAGATTGCGCTTAAAGATTTAGAACAAAAACATCTACTCTCTTTTGAGTCATTAGATATAAACCTAGAGCCATCTTCTCTCTACAAATCTGCAATACACATTAAAAGTCTACTACTTCAAAGACCAAAAATATCTCTTGTATATAACAAAGACAAGACTATAAATTTCGCATCTTTATTAAAAACTAAAAAACAAAAAAATAGCACAAATGAGAGTGCTATGCCTAGAATTCTTTTAGATAAAATATCCATAGCTATGGGATGCTTGGACTATGAAGACTATACCAATGAAACACCTTTTGAATTTTCATTTGAGAACATAGGCTTCAACTTAGAAGGCATTGATACAAAAAACTTTAGCACAAGCGATGCTACTATAAGATTTTACACTAGCTTAGGTGATGGTGGGTTTTTAGATATAAAGAGTCAACTACTTAGTTTAGAACCTTTTGAGATAAAGGGGAGTGTTGAATTTGAAGCTAGCAAACTCTACTCTCAGTGGAAATATTTTCAAGACTATTTAAATCTTGAAGTTGCAGATGGAAAGGTTGATTTTAAAGCCCAATACTATTTTAATCTTGATGATTTAAATGCAACGACTATAGATAAGGTTGAACTCTATGCAGATAGATTGAGAGTAAAACCAAAAAATAAACATCAAGATATATTAAACTTAGAACATTTTGTACTAAGTGGTGTAACTATAAAGCCAATGCTTCAAGATATTCACATCAAAAATTTAGCACTAGAATCTCTGCATCTAAAAGTTCAGAGAAAAAAGGGTGGAGAGATTGACTGGAGTGAATATGTTAAAACATCTTTTGCAGTAGATGCATCTGAAGAAAAAAGAGAAGATGCAAACGAATCAAAGCTTTGGACGGCTGTTGTTGATGAGGTGGCGTTAGAGAAAATTAAGCTTGATTTTATGGATGAAAATGTGAATGTAGAGACAAAACTAAATGACTTAAATCTTTATGTGAAAAATCTTAATTTAGCTGGAGTAGAAGCTCTGACTTACGAGCTAGATCTACGAGTAAACGAGGAGTTTATTTGTAAATCTAGCGGAGAGATAAAGCATGATATTTTAGATGTTAAGAGTCAAATAAAGTGTAGTGCGCTTGATATTGTTAGGTTTAAACCATATATTGATGAAGCAGCGAATGATGCACTTAGCCTCTATGATCTGAACTTAAAAAGTGCTATCTTTGGTTTTGACGCGAACTTAAGCCTTATGAGTAAAGATGAAGAGATGCTTATAGATCTAAGAGATGCAAACCTAGATCTATCTAAATTTTCTCTTTACAAAACAAGTACAAATGAGAAACTTTTAGAATTTGATGATTTTGGTGTTAAAACTCTTCGTTTTGATAGTAAAACAAAAGAGATAGATATTGAAAAAACTATACTTGGTGGTTTAAATATCTTTGCTTCAATCTATAAAGATGGAACTCTTAACCTTGAAGGACTTGTAGAGGTAAAAGCATCAGAAAATACTCTAAAGTCTGATGTTAAGAAAAATAGTAATAAAAAAGGGAAAGATTTTAGAGTAAGATTAGAACATTTTGCAATAAATGATGCAGGAGTTAGTTTTAAAGATAGGAGCTTAGATCCAGCTCTTAAAACTAAGCTTGATAAAATAAATGTTAATCTTTATAAGATAGATTCAAAAGAGAATAGTTGGCTAAAGTATGATGCTAAAGCTAGATTAAATCATAAAGGAACTATTGGCACAAAAGGAGATCTACAACACACTCCTCTCAAACAAAAATCAGATCTTAAACTTAGTAAAATTTCTCTAAGTGAGTTTAGCCCATATTTGCAAAAGACAACTTATCTAGATCTAAAGGATGCTTATCTAGATCTAAGTTCAAAAATAGAGTATGAAAAAAGAGACGATAAAGCAGATCTTAGAGTTTATGGTCTTTTGGGTGTAAAAGAATTTTTCTTACATGATTCAAGAGATGGATCAACACTTCTCTCATTTTCTAAAATGCAACTAAACTCATTTGAGTATGAAATGAATCCAGATAGGATCTACATAAATGAGCTAGTTCTAGATGCTTTTTATGTAAAAGCTATCATAGATAAACAAAAAGTTTTAAACTTGGCAACTCTTGTTAAAGAGAGCAAAGAAGATGAAAAAAAGAGCGATGAGTCTAAGTTAGATTTTAAAATAATGAAGCTAAATATAGCATCTGGAAGTGCAAAGTTTGAAGATCTATCTCTACCTCTTGAGTTTAAAACAGATATTCATGATTTAAATGGAGTTGTTTATGCTATCTCTAATCAAGATAGTGAGATTAGTTATGTAGATATTGCAGGAGAAGTTGATAAATACGGTTCAACAAAGCTTAGTGGATCTGTTGATAGTGCAAACCCTAAGAGCTATTTGGATCTAGACTTTAATTTTAGAAATTTAGAACTAAATGCACTTAGCGGATATAGTGCTAACTTTGCAGGATATAAGATAAATGAAGGAAAACTCTTTTTAGATCTAGGTTACAAAATAGTTGACTCAAAACTTTTAGGAAAAAACTCTATTATCATTAAAAAGATAAAGCTAGGCGAAGAAATAGAAGACGAAAATGTAACTACTCTTCCTTTAGGATTTGCAATTGCGCTCTTAGAAGATAGTGATGGAGTGATAGATATAGATATGCCAGTTGAGGGCAATGTAGATGATCCTGACTTTAAATATGGTGCTATGGTTTTAAAAACATTTGCAAATCTCATAGTAAGAGCAGTCGCCTCTCCATTTAAGTTTTTAGGTTCGATGATGGGGCTTGATGGGGAGAAACTGGAGTATATAGAATTTGAAGCGGGACTTGCCACACTTCTGCCTCCTGAGAGAGAAAAACTTGATAGCATCTTAAAAATAATGCTTAAGCGCCCAAAAATATCTCTAAAAATAACTCCACAATATGACGAGACACAAGATGCGTTTTTACTAAAGAGAGAAAAGCTACTTTTAGCTCTTATGAAAAAAAGTGGAGCAAAGAGTAAAAAAGAACAACTAAACTCTCTAAATATAGACTTACTTGAAGACCTCTACGAAGAGATAGATCCAGAGTTAAAATTAAAAGATATAGAAAAAAAGCTCAAAGAGAGTTATAGTGGTGATATTTTAAAAAGAGAATATTTAATAACTCTTTTAAAATTAACAACAAACAATCAAGAGTTCACTCAACAAGAACTCGATGATTTAGCTACTCAAAGAGGTGAAGTTATAAGGGAGTACTTGGTAGATAATAGAGCACTTTCAAGTAGCAGACTTATTGTTGAAAAAATTCAAAAAGCTGATGAGAGTAAAGAGAACTGGGTTAAGCTTAAGATGAATATTGAGGTTGAATAATAACTTTTAGATATAATTTCTTTAAAAAAATACTATAAGGAAGTAGATGGCATTTTCAAAGCAAAATCGTAAAGGTACAATAAGTGGAGTGGTTTTTGTAGCAATCTTCGCAGCAGCAGCCACAATGGTTGCAGATATAGAGTTTGTAAGTTCTTTGGGAATTTCACCCTTAGTTATTGGTATAGTTATTGGTATATTTTATGCAAATACACTTCATAATCAAACCCCATCTCAGTGGCGAGGTGGTATCACTTTTAGTGCGAAAAAGATTTTAAGATTTGCCATTGTATTTTACGGGTTTCGCATAACATTTGGGCAAATTGCTGAGGTTGGGCTAGATGGTTTTATGGTCTCACTTATAATGCTTACAACTACTTTTATATTGGGAATTTACTTAGGTGTAAAAGTATTTAAAATGGATAGAGACACTTCAATGCTAACTGCAGCTGGAGCATCTGTTTGTGGAGCTGCTGCGGTTTTAGCGACTGAACCAGTCTTAAAAGCACAAGAACATAAAACTGCAGTTGCGGTCTCTATGGTTGTACTCTTTGGTACTATTGCTATGTTTTTATATCCACTTTTATATAGTGCTGGGATCTTTGATATGACCTCAAGAGAGTTTGGGATCTATGTAGGTGGAACTATCCATGAAGTTGCACAAGTTGTTGCAGTTCCAGCTTCCATACCTGGATCTGACGCTGAGATGGCGAATGCTGCGGTTATAGTTAAGATGACAAGAGTCATAATGATAGCGCCTATGCTCATTATTCTTGGGATCTATCTATCTTACTCGGCTAAGAGAAAGGGAACTTCAGGCGGTGGTGTTAAGCTTGTTATTCCATGGTTTGCGGTTTATTTTGTGGCAATGGCAGGCTTTAACTCTCTTGGTATAGTCCCACAAAATATCGTAGATCTTATAAATGAAATAGACACTTTTTTACTCACAATGGCAATGACAGCTCTTGGAATGGGTACAAGATTTGCAATGTTTAAAGGCTTAGGTTTAGCACCGCTCTACACAGCTTTTGGAATGTTTGTCTGGCTAGTTGTGGGCGGTTACTTTATTACAAAGTGGGTAGTGGCTTTCTTTTAATAGAGTCGTTTGTTAAAAAACTATATAATTACAAGCAAATCTTATCCTTGCCATTAAAACGAACTAGTTTATTTTAAAGAGTTGAACCCTCTGATTAATCTATAAGCTAGATTCCGTGTCAAGCACGGAATGACGGAACGTGCGTCATCTTGAACAAACAAACCGTCATCTTGAACAAACAAACGGTCATCCTGAACAAACAAACCGTCATCCTGAACTTGATTCAGGATCCAATTTAATAATTGTTCAGAGCATTAAGTTATAATAGAGAAAAATAACCTTATAAGGAGCCAAATAAGATGTCACACTTACCAAACAAACTTAACTCTTTTTGGCTCTGGAGAGAAGTTTCTTCAAAACTTGGCGTCTCAAATCCAGCTTACAAATACTGGAAGGAGACACCAAATATAAAATTAAATAACAAGTATGTTTTTGTACAAAAAAATACTCTTCCACAAAAGTATGAATATGTAGAAGAAATACTAACAGATCTATCAGGCTACTTGCCTATAAGATACGCTTCAGACAGGCTTCATGTAAATGAAAGAATATTTTCATACGACAAAATGAGACTCTATAAAGAGTTTGAGTATAAGTTTGTAGAAGATATAAAATTTGTAAATATTAAAAAGTTTTTTAGAGAGTTTGGGATCAAAGTTAGTAAAGATTCTATTGTGCAACTAGGTCGCATAAAAGAGTTAGAATTTACTCCAAACTCAACATTTTACAATCTTAAAAATGATTATGGCATTGTAGTTTATGAATAGTTTTTTTATAGAGTTTCGCGATCCTCTCTTTGGCATTATAGTCTTTTTTGTACTTATCTTTGTAGTTGCATTTTTTTCTTACTGGTGGACGAGATTTAGAACTAAAGAGGACCATCGCCATCTCGATAAGTTTTTAAGAGGCTTGCGCACACTTCCATCAAAGAGTGAGTTGAAAGTTCTTATATCAAAGGGTGAATTATCTGAGAAATCTTGGCTACTTTTGGCACAATCATACTTTAAAAATGGTGATTATGAAAAATGTATAGAGATATATACAGAGCTTTTAAGCGTTGGAAATAAAAAAAACTACAGAGATACGCTTTTTTTACTAGGGCGAACCTATTTTAGAGCTGGTTTTTTAGAACGCGCAAAAGATATATTTTTAAAGATACTACAAAACAATCCAAGAACTCCTCAAGCTCTTGCGTATCTACTTTTAGTTTATGAGTATATGAGAGAGTACTCTTTAGCTCTTGAAGTGCTAGAACCACTAGACGAGTTACAAAAAGATATAAAAAAAGATAGTGCATATTTGAGAATTTTAGCACTTTTAAATGATACTAAAATAACTACAGAAGAAAAGTTGAAAAATCTTATAGAGATCTATCAAGAAGAGAGAATACTCTCTCATATGGTCTTTGAGTATCTGTTTCGTACAGATGTAGATCTAGCTTGGCAAAACCTTGATGTTTCGAAGTGTGAGATGATAAGTGATCTACTTTGGCAATTAGATAAAAAAGATTTGAATTTAGATATAATTACACAAAATGGCTATCTTAGGGAGCTATACACTGCTAGAGGTGATGTAGACTTAGCAAAAAGTAGCTCCGTTTTTGAGTTTGATGTTTTGATAAACTTAAACAAAAATGCAAATGCCACACTTAGTTTTGAGTATATCTGTGATAACTGTAAGGTAGCGGCCCCATTCTCATTTAACAGATGTAGTAGTTGTCATGCCATTGATACTTCACGCATCGAGATAAATTTAACTAAAGATTACCATAGGAATTTTAGTGAAGAAAATAACTCTTTTCAGTGATGGAAGTGCTTTAGGCAACCCTGGACCTGGTGGCTACGGAGTCATCCTTAGATATGGTGATAAAGAGCGTGAAATTGTAGGCTCAGAAGTTCATACAACTAACAATAGAATGGAACTTTTAGGCGTTATAGAAGGTCTTCGCGCTCTAAGAGAAGAGTGTGAAGTAGAGATAATCTCAGACTCATCTTATGTTGTAAAAGGCATTAATGAGTGGCTAGAAAACTGGATAAAAAGAGACTTTAAAAAGGTTAAAAACCCAGATCTGTGGAGAGACTATATAGAGGTCTCAAAGCTTCACAAGATAAACGCTATATGGGTTAGAGGTCATGATGGACATGAAGAGAATGAGAGATGCGATAAATTAGCAAGAGAACAAGCCGAAATTATAAAAAACAGCAATAGGACTAAGTAATGGGTTTAGATATTGAAACTTTGCAAGAAACTTTAGGTTATAAGTTTAAAGACAAGCAACTCATCATGGAAGCTTTGACGCACAAGAGCTATAAACAACCATATGATAATGAAAGATTAGAGTTTTTAGGTGATGCAGTTTTAGACCTTATAGTTGGTGAGTATCTTTTTCATAAATTTAAGAAATCAGATGAAGGCAAACTCTCCAAAATAAGAGCTTCTCTAGTAAATGAAACAGGCTTTGATAAGTTAGCAAGATCACTAAATCTTGGAGAGTATATATTTTTATCAAATGCAGAAGAAAACAATGGCGGAAGAGATAAACCTTCGCTTCTCTCAAACGCTTTTGAAGCAGTAATAGGAGCTATATACCTTGAAGCAGGCTTAAAAAAGGTTCAAGATATTGCTATAAAACTAATAGAGAAAAATCATAAAGAGATATCTCTTGATTCACTATTTCGTGACTATAAAACTACACTTCAAGAGCTAACACAAGCGAGATTTGGAATTACTCCTGAATACAAAGTAGTAGCGAGTCGCGGACCAGATCACAAAAAAGAGTTTGAAGTTGCTGTTTTCATAGAAGACAAAGAATACGCTAGAAGTTGTGGTAAAAGTAAAAAAATAGCACAACAAGAATCAGCAAAACAAGCTGTGGATATGCTAAATAGTGATATACAATAAACTCTGCCTTTTCCTAAAAGGCTAGCTTTTGGGAATGCTAACCAATGGCATTCTCCACGATGAGTGGCCTCAGTGGCTTTTGCGGACTAATAAGATGGAGGTTTCCTTCATTTTATGAAATAAAATTAAGGACATGAAATTGAATAGTTTTGGAGTGAAATTGAGATATAGCACTTTTGGTGAATCTCATGGTGTGGCTATTGGTTGTTTTCTTGATGGAGTCCCAGCTGGACTAAAGATAGATGAAGTTTTTATTCAAAGTGAACTAGATCGTAGAAAACCTGGTAAGAGTGAGTTTGAAACTGCCAGAAAAGAAGATGATAAAGTTGAGATATTAAGTGGTGTTTTTGAGGGAGTGAGTACTGGAACTCCTATCGCTATGCTTATCTACAACAAAAATCAAAAATCAAAAGATTACTCAAATATAAAAGATATTTTTCGCCCTGGTCACGCTGACTTTACTTACTTTCATAAGTATGGCATCAGAGATTATCGAGGCGGTGGAAGATCTTCTGCAAGAGAAACAGCAGCTAGAGTTGCCGCTGGATCTATTGCAAAGCTTATGCTTAGTGAGCTTGGCATTGAAGTGTTAAGTGGTATTAGTGAAGTAGCAGGCATCAAGGCTGAGAATTTTGACTATGAAAGCGCCAAAAATAGTATTATTTACGCTCTTGATAGAGATAAAGAAGCAGCTCAAAAAGCAGCTATTCTCCAAGCAAAAAATAACCATGACTCAGTCGGTGGAGTCTCTAGAATTATCATAAAAAATGCTCCTATTGGATTAGGTCAACCACTCTACTATAAACTAGATGGAGTTTTAGCAGATGCAATGATGGGATTAAATGCGGTAAAGGCAGTTGAGATCGGAGATGGAATACTTAGCGCATCTACCGAGGGCTCACAAAACAACGATGAGATAAGAGCAAATGGCTTTAAAACAAATCACTCAGGCGGCATACTCGGTGGTATAAGTAATGGTGAAGATATAGTTCTCAATGTTTATTTTAAACCAACCCCATCCATCTTTAAAGAACAACAAACTGTTACTACTACAAATGAAGAGGTTGATTTTTCCCTAAAAGGAAGACATGACCCTTGTGTGGCTATCCGTGGAACGGTAGTATGTGAAGCAATGGCAGCCTTAGTTATCGCAGATATGTTACTTTTAAACATGGGTTCAACAATGAACGGTGTTAAAAAATACTATTAAAATAATAGAAGAAGCTATAAAGTAACATTATAATCAAAATGGTTGTAGAGCAATAAACTTTTTTGCTAATTTAAGATTTATGTGTTATTATTATCACAAAAATCTTACAATTTAAGGGATAAAAATGAGAAAAATCATTCTTAGCGCATTAGTAGCGAGTGCTACTCTATTAGCAGCAGACAGTGCAGCAGTATATAAACCGGGGTTGTTATTGCCAGCAAACGGCGAAGCAATTTATAAGCATGACTGTATCCAGTGCCATGGTGCAGACGGAAAGCAAACTTCAGATACAGGGCTTTCAAGAATTGTATATGCTCCAATTACGGGTTTAGATGCTGCTAAATTAGCAAAAGAGTTAAAAGATTATAGATATGGGAGTCTTAACAAGTACGGCTACGGTGCTTTAATGAAAACTACATTAGTTGACCTTTCTTATGAAGAGATAGACGCTCTTGCCGAGTATATTAGTACTAATATGAAATAATTAAACTATTATGCTGAGTGATCAGCATAATAGTTTTATGCTTACCATAAATAACTTCTTTCTTCAAACCTCTTCAAAACATAATATTTAAGGAAACAGCATGATTAAATATATTATTACAATAGTAGTAATTTTAAGTTTTAATTTGTCTGCTAATTCAAAGTATAAAAAAGCTTGCGATAATAGAGAAATGCAATCTTGCATAGAGTTAGGCATACTCTATTATACAGGTAAAGGTGTAGAAAAAAATATTAAAAAGTCTAAAAGGCTATTTCAAATAGCGTGCAAAAATAGAGTGGCTAGAGGTTGTTATTATCTAGGTTTTGTCTTTTTAAAAGGTGGACAAGATGTTGAGCAGAGCAATAGAAAAGCAATATTGGCATTTGCCAAGGGTTGTGATATAGGAAGCGAACGTTCTTGTGAGCAGTATCATAAGCTTAAAGATAAAGGATTTTAATAGATGAAAAGTGATGTTAAGAAGCAACTTGAAGGTGAACTAGATAAGTATATTAAAGGTAAGGGTGATTTTACTCCGTACTACCCTGGTATGGATATTCTCGCTTCAGAACTCTATAAAGAACAGTTAAAAAAAGCATCAGACCTAATAAAAAAACAAAGTGAATCAGAGATGAAAAGTTTTGAATTATATCTTGATACTATTATAATCAACATGCACACTAAGGTGAAAAAATATAAAAAATCTATCTACTTTGATAATGAAAACATTAAAGATATAGAAAATCAAGGTTACACAATAGTTTTTTATATAGATGAAAAAAATAGTAAGTATGCTCTTTTAGGGCTACTAAAATCTAAGGCATTACCACAATAATTTGTGTTTGTAATATTGTTACAATTTTACACTGTAGTGAATAAATGTAACAAAATTATCACAATTTTGATTATTTTTTTAAAATCGATTTATTTAAGTCTGAAATTTAAAAATTTACGATAATGTACAGTTAATTATAAGCTAAATGTATAAAAGGATAGGTATGAATTATAAATATATTAATAATATGTTATCGGAGATGGACAAAGATTTATCTTCAAAGGGGATGACAAGAAGAGATGCTATGAAATTAGCTGGTATCTCAGGCGCAAGCTTCATGATGGGTGGCAGTAATCTTAGTGCTATGGAAAAGGATGAAAAGCCAATAGCTAAATCAGGGGTTGACGCTAAGATTGTAATTGTTGGTGGTGGACTTGCTGGGATGAGTACGGCTGCAAGACTTACTCTTAATATCAAGAACCCTGATATTACTGTTATTGAACCTAATAAACAATCTGTATCTTATCAACCTGGTCAAACACTTGTTGCTGCAGGTATTTGGGATGCTGATGAAATTATTTATAATAGAGATGACTTTGTGCCAGAAGGTACAAAAATAATCGAAGATAAAGTTATAGACTTTGATCCAATGAATAATCAAGTAACTACTGCAAAAGGTCAAGTTATTGATTATGACTATTTAGTTGTAGCTACTGGCTTGCAGCTTGATTTTGAAAGACTCGAAGGTTTAGAACATGCTGGTCGTGCTTACTCAATTGGAGACAACTCTAGACTTCATAAAGCTATGGGTGACGATAGTGGCATTTGTTCGATCTATACGGCTGAGGGTGCTACTAAAACTTGGGAGCAAATGCAAAAATACATTGAAAAAGCTAAAAATGCTAAAGATGGCAAAAAAGTACAATTCCTTTTCACGCATCCAGGTACGCCTATTAAGTGTGGTGGTGCTCCAAAGAAAATCATGTATCTAGCAAATGCAAGACTTAAAGAAGCTGGTGCTAGAGAAAATGCAGAACTTATCTTCTATCCAAATGGCGGAGCAATGTTTGGCATTCCTGAATACCATGATGCTATCCTTGAGCAGTTCAAGAGAGAGAATTTTAAATGGCACTACAGAACTAACCTTATAGGTGTTGAAATAGAGAATAAAATAGCTATTTTTGATTCTCAATGGCAAGAAAAGGGACCTTATGATCCAGTCATGAAAGATTTCGAAGTAATTTCTAAGCATGAAAAAATCAGAGTTCCATATGATTTCTTACATATCACTCCAGATGCTGTAGCTCCAAGAGAAGTAGCAGAATCAGATATTGGCTCAGCTGCTGGTTGGGTTCCTGTAAACAAAGAGACTCTTCAACATATCAAATTCAAAAATGTATTTGCACTTGGTGATATTGCACAAGTTCCTATGGGTAAAACAGGTGGATCTGTAAGAAAACAGTATAAAGTAGTAGTAGATAACTTAATATCTCAGATGGAAGGTAAACCATTAACTTCAAAATATGGTGGTTATACAGTTTGTCCACTCATTACAGATATCGGTACAGTAATGTTAGCAGAGTTCGATTGGAGTGTTAAACCAACACCATCGTTTCCTCTAGACCCATTAGTAGAAAGATGGGTTCACTGGTTAATGAAAGTTTATGCCCTTAAACCAATGACAATGTACGGAATGCTTTCTGGTAAAGCGTAAGCAATCAAAAGAAGGAACCAGATCCTTCTTTTGCCTTTCTATTCTTTCATAAAATAAGAGAATCACTTTTTGATTTAACAAAAATGTCTCTTTAAAATATTTTTATTATCCAGGATTTTTATATGCAAGTAAAATTTGAGTTCGCCATCTATGATGAGGCTCTAGATAAGTTTGAGTTAGATGAAAAGATCTATTCTTATGAGTTAAATGAAGAAGAAACAGAGACTTATAGTATTTTAAAAAGTGTGGATTTACACCTATATAACTTTTTTCAAGAGTCTGAATCTTTTAAAAGCTGGATAAAAGATGAAGTATATCCAAACATGATAGGTGGAAAAATAGCAATTTGTGATATAAATGAGATAAGTTTTAGAAGGTATTACTTTTTTAAAGTAACAAGTGCTGATGTTCATTACGAATATTTCAAAAAGCTTTTTAAAATTCATCATGAGATAGATTGGCAAGGTAGAGAAGAAGTTGGAAAAGAAATATTAGAACAACTCAAAATAAAACGACAAGAACTAATAATTGAATTAAAAAAAGATATTGTTGAAAATGAAGCTTAAATAGTAATCATAACTCAGTTTTATGGATGTAAAACTGAATGATTATTATATTGAATACAACAATATAAGTGTTGTTAATAAGCTGTATCAAGTAAGACTATAAATTTATTTTTAGTTTTAAAAGACATGTTCCTAATGGTAACAGAATACATACGAATGTCTTCATATCTTAAATTCTTGAATTCAATAGTGGCAATTAACTCTTGTAAAGATGTATAATAATTTTGTGCCAACTTTGTGATAAACGATACACAAGGTTAACAGATTAATGCATTTTAAAACAAGTAAAATTATAAAAGGGGAAGATGTGGATAAAACATTTAAATCAGAAGAAATAACATCTGTAAGCAGAAGAGATTTCTTCAAAAGAACAGCATCTGTAAGTGCAGTTGCTGCTGTAAGTATTTTAGCACCGGGTGCACTACTTGCTGATGATGAAAACATTATGCATCATACAAAGTGGGGAACTACACTAGGAGATGAGTGTAATTATAATCCTTACGGACTACCATCTAAATATGAGCATAACATCGTAAGAAGAACATCTGCTCTTATGTCATCGGCTGGAGATATGCACGCTGCAATATCTATGTCACCTTTGCATGAGCTAAGTGGTATTATTACTCCAAATGGATTACACTTCACTCGTACTCACAATGGTGTAGCTCAGGTAGATCCAAATAAGTTTAGACTGATGATTCATGGTCTTGTGGATAAACCAATAGTTCTTACTCTAGATGAACTAAAAAAATATCCAAGTGAGAGTAGAATACTATTCTTAGAGTGTCCATCAAATGGTGCTGCTGAGTGGAAAGGCCCGCAATTTAACTCTTTACAATTTGTAAAAGGAATGATGAGCTGTTCGGAATGGACAGGTGTTCGTTTAAAAACTATACTTGATGAACTAGGTCTAAAACCAAATGCTAAGTGGATGCTTGCAGAAGGTAGTGATGGTTCTGAGATGAGTAGAACTGTTCCTATTGAAAAAGTCTTAGATGATGCGATGATAGCTTGGGGACAAAATGGTGAAGCACTGCGTCCTGAACAAGGTTATCCAGTTCGTTTAATCCTACCAGGTTGGGAAGCTAACCTTTGTGTTAAATGGTTAAAAAGATTAAAATTTGGCGAAGAACCATGGTATGCAAAAGAAGAAACTTCTAAATATACTGCATTAACTGCAAGTGGTAGAGCTATTCAGCATTTCTATGCAAATGAAGTAAATTCTATTATTACATCACCTTGTCCTGAAAAACCTTGGACCGATCTTAAAGTAGGAGATTTGGTTGAAATAGAAGGTTTAGCATGGAGTGGTCATGGAACAATTACAAATGTTGATATAAGTTTTGATGGTGGAAAAAATTGGATAGAAGCAAATCTTAAAGGGTTAGTTCTTCCAAAAGCTTGGACTAGATTCTCTTATATGTATAAATATGAAGGAAAACCATTATTGCTTCAAAGTCGTTCAGTTGATGATAGTAACAATGTTCAACCAACAATAAATCAGGAAAAGAAAGTTGTCGGTGTTGAAGGTGTTTATCACAGAAATGCGATTTGTACTTGGGAAGTAAATAACAAAGGGGAGGTTAACAATGTTCAAGTTAGATCATAAATCTATTTTAATCGGAGCATCTGTTGTTGCAAGTACTGCCCTTCTTCTGACAGGATGTTTATCGTCATCGTCTAGTACGAATGAAAAAACTCCTGCAAAAGTTCAAGCAAATGCTTTAGCTGGACCATACACTGGAAAAATTGGTGCTATAGATGGTGGTGTTATCTACCCTAGAGAAAACGGAATGTATACAGCCTATGTATTAAATGAACAAAGTACAAAAGGAATAAATCACGGTAGAGTTCCTACAGCTAACGAGATAAAAGCGTGGGATTTAGATGCACTACCAGATGGTACAGGCTTACCTGAGGGTGAAGGATCCGTTGAAGAGGGTGATGAACTTTATGAAGCACAGTGTGCATCTTGTCACGGTGACTTTGGTGGTGGCGGACATGGTTATCCACAACTAGCTGGAGGTAATCAATCTAAAGATGAGAACGGGATCGTTATCACTCTTAAAAATCAAAGAGAGTATGGAAAAACAGATGCACCAAAAAGAACTGTTGGTACTTATTGGCCTGTAGCTACTACGCTTTTCACATACATTAGAGATGCTATGCCATATGCAACTCCTAAGAGCTTAAGTAATGATGAAGTTTATGCTATTACAGCTTATATATTGGCTCAAAACTATATAAAAATTGATGGCGAAGTAATGGATGATGAGTATGTCTTAAATGCAGAAAAGCTTGCAAAAGTAGTTCTACCAAATAAAGATGGTTTTTATCCAAATATCGATGGTCCAACAGGTCCAGATGATGTCAAAGCATTTTATGCAGATCGTGCTAAAAATATTGGTTCTGGTACAAGATGTATGACTGATTGTAAAGATCCAGGTGGACAAGATGGTAAAACTGAAGCTACTCTTGTACGAATAGATTATGAAATGTCAGATGTTGTTCCTCCATACTCAACGGTTAGAGACTTGCCACCTGAGGTAGAAGATGTAACTATCTCTAAAGCTGAAAAAATGTATAATGAATCGTGTAAAGTGTGTCACGCGAATGATAATATGGGAGCACCAGCTCTTGGAGATGCAGACGCATGGGAAGACGTTATGGACAATGGTTTTGATCAAGTATTAAGAAACGCGATCGACGGTATGGGTGGAATGCCTCCAAAAGGTGGTAATGATAGTTTGACTTCAGATGAAGTTAAATCAATAGTTGAATTTATGATAAATTCAAGCAAATAAAACATTAAATTAAAAATAAGGAAAACAAAATGGATAGAAGAAAATTTTTAGGCGTAGGTCTTGTAGCATTTGCTGCAATCGTTATGCCAGGTACAGACTTAAGTGCAGTAGACTTTAGAGAGACTATGCCACAAGCATGGGAAGTAGAGAAGACAGTTGATGGTATTAAAGCCCTTTATGGTAATGGTGCACTTAAAGAAAGTGGTAAATTTTCATTTAAAGCTCCAAAGTTAGCAGAAAATGGTGGTTCAATTCCAATTACGATTACATCATCATTAGATTTAGAGTCAATAGCACTTTTCCAAGATGCTAACCCAAGATGTTTATCTTGTGTATTCTCTGTACCAGTAGGTGCTATTATAGATTATGACTTTAGAATTAAAATGAGACAAACAGCTGTGGTAACTGTCGTTGGTAAAGAGAGAGGTACAGGAACACTGTATACTTCATCAAAAGAGATAGATGTTTCTATTGGTGGTTGTGGAGGTTGATATACCTCCTCCCATTCGACAAAATAAATAAAAAAACAAATAAAATAAAAAGGTAAAAAAATGGCAAAGATGAAAATTAAAGCAAAAGAAAAAAAAGGCGTTGTTAAAGTAAAGGCGATGTTTACAAGCTTAATGGCTGACAAAGAAGAAGCTGTTAAAAAAGGTATTAGCCCGTCATATATCAGATATATAGTGGCTAAAGTTAAAGATGCTGTAGTGTACGAAGTAACAATGAGTGGTTTTATGTCTGAAAATCCACTAGTTAAGTTTGAGTTTAAAGGTAAAAAAGGTGATAAAATCGCTTTTACTACAATTGATAACGATAATAAAACGGAAACAGAAACAGAAAAAATTAAATAGGGATACCTTATGAAAATTAAAATCATAATTTTATTATCGATAATTGGATTTGTTATATCTATGCCATTTATCTTTAATAAAAGCGTTACAATCGCAAATCCTAGTCAGCTTGACGCAGATGAAAATTTTATTCTTTATGAGTGGGTTGAACCGCGAACAGGTACCAATAAAGAGTGGGATTATAATTTAAAACCTGTGCAAGTTAGTGATAGAGTATGGTGTTTCTTTGGTGCTATGGAAATGCCAACTAAAGAAAATGCTGGTGACATGTCTAACAGTTGTTACATCAAAGGTAATGATAGTTGGATAGCATGGGATACTGGTCCATCTTATATATTTGCAAAGCAAGCACATGCAGCTATGAAAAAAATTGCTGATTTGCCTGTTAAATCAGTTATTGTAAGTCATGAGCATGATGATCACTGGTTAGGTAATAACTACTATAAAGAGACACAAGGTGCTATTGTATACGGTCCAAAATCTGTTAATGTGAATTATCTTGGTTTTGATGAGCATACAGGAAAACCTAACGAAAATACTAGAGAGATACCACCTCAAACTAGAATGATTAGAGCTCTTTACCAAAATGCAATTAGAGGTACTAAGCTGGTTCCGGTTGATGAGTCATTTGATGAAACAACCGAACTTACACTTCATGGTGTTAAGATGGAGTACGTAAAAGTTGGCTATGCACACTCTGAAGAAGATTGGTTTTTATATCTTCCAGAAGATAAAGTTGTTCTTGTGGCAGATATTGTAATGAATGGTAGAGTGACTTCAAATCGTGATGGTGTTGTTGTTGGACAATTAAATGCACTTAAAGCTATAAGAGATAGAGATTGGAATCATTTAGTTCCAGGACATGGTTTTATAACTGATAAGTCTGCCGCTGATGAGGCTGTTCAATATTTTACTCTTTTAAAAGATAGAGTTCTTGAAGGTATTGAAGAAGAGATACATCCGGATATGATTACTAAACATGTAACTCTTGAAGAATTTAGAAATAAAGAGTTATATTATCTTTTAAGTCCAGGTAATGTTTTTAGATCTTATGAAGAGCTAGAAATGTTTGATGAAGATGATTTACATAGTGATGACGACGAAGATGAAGACGAAGAATAATCTGTAAACATTAGCAGTACTAGTAATATCGATACAATTTAAAGCAATGCAAAAAAATTTCATTTCAAATGTTTATTTTTTTGCATAGAGTAAATTGTACTTTGTTGTACTGCCTAATTCAAAATAAAAACTTTGTTTTTGTTAACTGCAAGATTTAAATATAAGAGAGTAGTGCTATATGTCATTAATTCAAGCTGGAAAGATTTTAGAACTATTTTATTCTACAGATAATGGTAGAGTAAATACAACTGAGTTGGCTCTTGATGACAAGGGTGTTATAGAAGATAAGTATTATAATAAAGATATACAAAGATCGGTCTTAATAACTTCGCTAGACAGCTATAAACTAGCTGCGAGTAACGGTATAGATGCGCCATATAGTGCATTAGGGGAAAATATACTCATGGATTATAATCCGTACCACTTAAGACCAGGAGCAAGACTTACAATTGGTGATCTTGAATTAGAGATCAGTCAAAATTGTACACTTTGTAAGAGTTTAGCAAAAATAGATGCAAAACTGCCAAAGCTTCTTAAAGATGACAGAGGTGTTTTTGCAAAGGTTATAAGAAGTGGGACAATCCGCAAGGACGATAATATTTATCTTCTAAAATAGAGAGTGAAAATCTCACAAAATTAACAAAAAAGGGAAAGAAATGAAATCAATGATCAAAAGTTTAGTTGCAACATTAATGTTAGTAACTGCAGTTGTAGCGAGTGGGGCACAAGATATTCAAATATACACGGCAGATAATTCAAAAGGCAAAATTACAGGAGCTTCTATAGAGAAAGCTTTCGCAGATGCAGGGTTTATAATCTCTGGAAATAATGATATGAATGTTGCATTTAAATCAAAATTTCAAAAAACAAATCATAAAATGTATCATCTTTTTACTCTTTATGAAAAAAATCTAGTTTTAGAACTTGTTAAAATAACTCCAGAGGCTGCACTGCTTGCACCTCTAAGTATGTCAATATATATGAACGAAAATTCTAATGATATTTCTATCTCATCTATATCACTAGAAGGTATGGCAAAGGTTACTGGTATACCTGCGTCTAATAAACATATGATAGAGTATAGTAAACTTATTAGAGCTACACTAGCTAAGGCATTACCAAATGGTCATTTTGAGAAAACATCATATAAGATATTAACACCTAAAGGTGAGCTAGTATCTTCATTTACTGGTGAAATGGAAGCTCAAGGCGATGATGTTGAAGATGAATTGGAAAGTCTTCAAATGGAACTTGAAGGTTCAGTAGAAACTTTGGGATTTGTAATCGCTGGTTATAACAAGCTAGGTGATGAGTTTGCTGAGGCTGGCTATGACAAGTATGATTTTTTTGATGCATATTCTATTTGTAAATTACCAGTTATTTTTGAAGTAGCAAAAACTCACCCAGAAGCTGGTGCATTTGCTCCTTGTGTATTATATATGTATAAAGAAAAAGGTTCAACAGAGGTAAAAATGGCATATCCATCAGTATATAACTGGATAAGCTCTTTAGATATCGAAGATAAGCCATCATTAGAGGTATTAGAAGATGCTCAAAAAGCACTCGTAGGAGTAATTAAAGAAACTTTAGAGTAAAAAGAAATAAATTAAAGAGAGGGTACTAAAATGGCTATATCGAGAAGAAAGGCTTTACAGCTTTCAGGAGTTACTGCAGCTGCAGTAGCAATAAGCGGATGTAGCAAAATACAAAACCCTCTCCCAGAGAAGTCAGCTAACTCTAAAAATACTTTTAAAGCGCCTATTGCTGAAGCAAAAGGTCCTAGAGTAGTTGTAGTGGGCGGTGGCTGGTCTGGACTCTCTATTGCAAAATATACAAAAATATTTGCTCCGAATGCAGATGTTGTATTAGTTGAGCAAAGACATGAATTTGTATCATGTCCTCTTAGCAATTTATGGTTAGTTGATAAGATAGAGTTAGAGTTTTTAACTCACGATTATCTTCAAGCTGCAAGAGAGAATAACTACACCTACTTCCATGCAACTGCAATCGGCCTTGATAGAGAAAATCGTGTTTTAGAGACTAGTGATGGTGATATAAGTTTTGATTACTTAGTTTTTGCACCAGGTATTGATTATGACTATTCTAGATGGACAGATGATATAGCCTTTGAGACAAGACTTAGACAAGAGTATCCAGCAGGTTTTATCCCTGGATCTGAGCACATTACTTTGCGAAACAAAGTTCTTAACTTCAAAGGTGGAAACTTTATTTTAACAGTTCCAAGCGGGAACTATAGATGTCTTCCAGCACCTTATGAAAGAGCCTGTGTAATTGCAGATTATTTCAAACAAAAAAATTTAAAAGCCAAAGTTATACTATTAGATGAAAATAACACTGTAACAATCAAAAAAGAAGGTTTTCAATCGGCTTTTGATGAACTATATGGTGATTATATTGAGTATATGCCAAACACAGTTATAAATAACATAGATCTTGATAATAAAATAGTTGAAACAGATTTTGATGAGATTGAATTTGAGGAGGCCGCTTTTTATCCTCATGTTCGAGGTGCTAAAATTTTAGAAAGGGTTGGTATCGCAAAAGATGCAAAAAATATGCTTGAAGGCGATATTAACACTCTTACATATGAGGTAAATGGCGAAAAAGATATATTTATTGCCGGTGATTCTAGACCAATGGGCTTTTCAAAATCAGGAAATACTGCTAACTCTGAGGGGCATCATGTAGCTACATTAATAGCTCAAAAGATAAACAAAACAAAAGAAATAAAGTGGGAATCACCAACAACTACTTGTTTTTCTGCTGTTTCTATAGCGCCAGAGAGAGCAATCTATATTTACACACAATATGCTCATAATAAAACAGATGAAACATTTAACTTTGCATCAACAACCAGTAGTGAAGATTGGCTTAAAGATGGAGAAGTTAATGCAAATTCCATTTATGATTGGGCAAATGCTCTGTATGCGGATATGTTTAGTAAGTAGTACCTTTTAAAAGCAATAGGTAAGAGATAACGCGTCTCTTACTTGTCTCTATTTTCCATTGCATCTTTAGCAGTTTTTATAGCACTTCCAAGAGCTGTTTTTGCAACGCTCCAAGCTTGTTTACCCATTCTTTTTGCTTCTTGCGCAGCTTGAGATTTAAAGGCTGTATCTGCTCTAGAGACTGCTGTTTTAGCAAAATTTGAAAATCTATCTCTCATCATATCAGCTGCTTCTTTAGAGATATGAACTAATTCTTCAAGATCATAGCGCATGCTTTTATTGATGTTTACTAAAAGTTTATTTATCATTTGTGAATTTTCACTAGCTTGAGTTTGTACAACTTGAGAGAAGAGAACATCTGTTTGGTTAAGGTCTTCCATAATGGTGTCATAATCTTCTATAAGTATATGTTTGGCTTCAACTGGCATATAAGCTAATCGTTTTTTGAATCTATCTATAGAGTGGATAAGCCCACTTCTCATACCTTTGAGAGTTGCACTTAAGATGTCTTCAGCCTTTGTTGGAGTAGCTTCTGCAACGTCTATAGCGCACTGTAAGATAGTAGATAAGATCTTTCTTATTCTGATAGTGTTTAGAGAACCTTCTTTTATAGCTTCAAAAGTTAAATCTTTGATAACTTCTTGAATACTATCTTTTATCTCCCCGTCTGTATCTCTCTCTAGCGCTGTGATGATAGCAGACTCTACTAATTCACTTAGAAATTCATATAGGTCAATGGACTGAAGTTTTACTTGATGGAGTTTTAAAAGAGCGGGTTCGTTGTTGCTTAACTTTAATTCAATAGCATTAAAAACATTGTATTTTGTCTCTTGAAGCTCTAAAGCTTTTTTCTCTAATTTTCTCTCTAGTGCTTCTTTTTGGGCTACTAGAGATGCTACATCGTCTTTAAAAGTTTTTGTTTCGATATCTAAAATAGTTGTAGCAATACTTTTAATTTCATGAAGGTTTAGCTCATCTATGTCTGTTTCATTTGCTAGTTTAGCAATTACATCTGAAACTCTTTTCTCAACATCTTTTAGAGTCTTATTGTATGAATTTTGTATATCGATTGTTAGTTTATCTACTTCCATTTTAAATCCTTTGTTTATTTTATAGTACCATTTTGATATTTTGATGAGCTTTTAGAGCCTCATATATAAAGTTTCTATCGTCTTCGTTGTGAACAAGTAGATCTAAGTTCATACTCACATACTTGCCACCTTTTGAGTTTTTAGAGTGAGTTAACTTATGGCTTCTCTCATCTATAACATCCCTTATAGCCTTCTCTAGTGCTTCTTTCTCGCCTGCTATAAGTTTATAAGACCACGAACATGGATACTCAAGTATGAGCTTTTCATCTCTATCGTTTAAAATCTCCACTTTTTCCTCCTGATTTTTCTTCAAGTTGTACATTTCGTATTATCATGCCTTTGTCTATGGCTTTTACCATATCATAAATAGTTAAAAGACCTATGCTAACACCAGTTAGTGCTTCCATCTCAACCCCAGTTTGCCCTGATAATTTTGCAGTAACCTGTAGTTTAAATCCAGGTAGGTCCGGAAGTTCTTCAACATCGCAGTTGATGCCACTAAGGTTTAGTGGATGACACATTGGGATAAGCTCACTTGTCTTTTTTGTACCCATTATAGCCGCAATAACAGCAGTTTGAAGTACTGGACCTTTTTTAGTTTTTTCGCTAACTATGGCACTGTAAGCATCTTGACTCATCTCTATATATCCAGAGGCTACCGCTACTCTTGTTGTTTGATTTTTATCCGACACATCAACCATCTTTGGTCTTTGGTTTTCATCTAAGTGTGTTAAGTTCATTATATTTCTTTTTATTTTTTCTTTATTATAGCGAAGGGGAGTTGAATTTATACTAGATTAGCTTCAGTGCTTCTATATATTCATGAGGGTGGTTTAGGTTTAAAAAGGCTTTTTCATCCTCAAAGTTTACAAAAGTAGTTTTGGAAGATTTTAGTAAAAAGCCTAGTTTATGGTTGTCTTCTTTGAGCATTTTAATAAATTTTTTCTCTAATGAGCGATGATAGATCCCACACATGGGCTGAATGCCAAATGCTGTTTTTGCAATGCATGCATCTGCGTTAAAACTATCTGCATCTACAAGAGCTTCTATCTCTTTTAGTCCAACAAAAGGTGCATCTACACTAAGAGCGAAAAAAGAGTCTGTTTTTAGTGTTTGAAATATTGCAACAAAGCCAGCAGTAGGGGCGAAAACCTCAATACTCTTTGCATCTTCTATAAAAGTTGCATCTCCATTTTTTGTAGGAAAGTCAAACTTACTTTTGTCTTTGCAAGATATATAGACATATTTGAAGATTTTTTTTAGACGAAAGAACTGAAACTCAGTTAGAGTATTAAAGCCTCCAAATGAAAGAAGAGATTTATCTTCTTTCATTCTTGAGCTTTTACCACCTGCAAAGATGACACATGGTAGATCTAGCATTTAGTTTCTGATTAACTCAGCTTCGATACGTCTATTTTCAGCGCGACCCTCAGCAGTTGTATTATCAGCTATAGGTTCTAACTCTCCTTTGCCTACCGCAGTTACTTTTTGAGCATCAACTCCTTTTTCTATAAGCATATCTCTTACTGAGGTGGCTCTTCTTTGAGATAGTTTTTGGTTGTAAGTTTCACTTCCTATGCTATCTGTGTGACCAACTATCTTAGTGCTATAGTTGGTGTATTTATTTAAAAAGTCTGCATATTCTTGAACAAGTTTTTCAGACGCAGCGTCTACTTTAGCAGAGTCGTACTCAAAGTTAATGTCTAGCGTTATCTTAAGAGGACAACCATCACTATTTACTGCTTGACCTATTGGAGTGTTTGGACAGATATCTATAGAGTTAGCAACTCCATCTTTATCATCATCACCATCTACAACAGCTACTACACTTGTAACTTCTTCTTCCATTACAGCTTCTTCAACAAGCTCTTCTTCAGGCTCTTCTTTGATTTGCTCTACAGGCTTACTCTCTTGTGCAGGCGCTGTTTTTTGAGAACTACTTCCAAATGCAAAGTTTAGACCTGCAAGGAGTGCTAAGTTGTTGTCATATCTAGTGTCATTGTACTTGAGCATATAAACAGCTTCAAGTTTTAGTGCGAGCATATCAGTAAAGGGAATTTTAGCACCAAATCCAGCATTAATAAATGCACTGTCTGTATTTCCTGTTTGCCCTTTGTAGCTATGACCATTCATAGTCTCATAACCAAGACCTACTTTAGTAAGAGGTATAAACCCGGCTACTTTGTCAAACTCATAAACACCATTTAGTGCTAAACGCCATACATCAGTGTCTGCACCATTTGGAAGTCTGTTGGTGTTGTAGTCAGCTTTTGAGTAAAAAACAGAAAGCTCAGGCTTTAAAAAAAAGTCAAATGCGTTGTATTGAAACTCAGCTCCAAAAGTTGCATAATCATCCAAATCAATATTATTCTCAGCGATGTTATAGCCAATCATAGGCGTGATTTCATAATCTGCTGCCATCATTAGGCTAGAAGATAGTAAAAGTGTTGGTATTAGAAGAAGTTTTTTCATGTATTTCCTTTTGTTTTTTGAGTTTTATTAAAGAGTTAGTGCTTACTACTTAACTCTTGGATCTGCTATGTAGCCTTTTATAGCTGAGATAGCTGCAACTGCAGAGTTCGCTAGGTAAACTTTTGAGCTTCTAGAGCCCATACGACCTACAAAGTTACGGTTAGTAGTAGAGACAGCTACTTCGCCATCGCCTAAGATCCCCATATATCCGCCTAGACAAGCCCCACAAGTTGGGTTTGAAACAACTCCACCAGCGTCAATTAGAATATCTATGTAACCGAGTTTATAAGCATCTTTTAAAATTTGTTGAGTGCCTGGCGTGACTATTAGGCGGACATCTTCGTGGACTTTGTGTCCTTTTAGTATCTCAGATGCAACTTTTAAGTCGCCCAAACGACCATTTGTACAGCTTCCTATAAAGGCTTGATCTATTTTTATGTTGTCTTTTACAGCTTGTGTTATAGAGTGACCATTTGATGGTAAGAAAGGGTAAGCAATAACTGGCTCTAGTTTAGCTACATCTATATTTAAAATTTCTACATAAGATGCATCTGCATCTGAGTAGTGAATACGAGGCTCTCTCGCAAGTTTTTTATCGCTTAAAAACTCTGCTGTAACATCATCATATGCTACTATGCCACTTTTTGCCCCAGCTTCAATTGCCATATTACACATTGAAAATCTATCATCCATATTTAAATGCTCAATTGTGCTTCCCGTAAATTCTAAAGTTTTGTAAAGTGCTCCATCAACACCGATAAGACGGATGATCTCTAGAATAATATCTTTACCAGTTGTATGCTTTTGAGGTTTTCCGCTAAGGTTGACTTTTATAGTTTGGGGAACTTTAAACCAGTTTCCTCCAGTGATCATTGCAAAAGCGAGATCTGTAGATCCCATACCAGTTGAAAAAGCTCCAAGTGCTCCGTGAGTACAAGTGTGTGAGTCTGCACCGATAATTACATCGCCTGGAACGATAAGACCTTTTTCAGGTAGAAGCGCGTGCTCTATTCCCATGTCTTTTTCATCAAAAAAGTTTTTAAGATTATGTTTTTTTGCAAAATCACGAGAGATCCTAGCTTGGTTTGCAGATGCAATGTCTTTTGCTGGGATAAAGTGGTCTAGAACTATAGAAAAACCATCTGGATTTGCTAGTTTTGTAGCACCACTCTCATCAAATGCTTTGATAGAGATAGGAGTTGTAATGTCATTCCCAATAACCATGTCGATATTAGAGCGGACTATCTCGCCTGCAAAAACCTTTTTGCCAACATGTTGTGAAAATATCTTCTCTGTTATAGTTTGAGCCATAATAAACCTTTTTATAAGTAATAATTTCGCGATTATACCATTTAAGATTTAAAATTTTAGTGAAGTCGTGATAAGCACGAGTTTAAGATTGGTACTTCAGAGCTTTTTTTGTAAACTCATTTGAGCAAAAAAACATAGTCATAAAGATAGGATTTATGCTTACCTGCCCATCTTCTGTAGTCTCAAATGGAGTAAATTCAAAGCCTTCTGCTTCGTTATCATCTCTTGGAGTTACTACAAATATAATAGGAGAAAGAGTTTTTACCATATTTAGAATGTTTTTTCTTTTTTTAGCATTTTCTTCATCTAAAATATTGAAATTTAAGCCCTCTGAACTCTTTCGAGTATGTAAAATCTCTTCTAAAACATCTATTTTGTCTTTGAAAACTACCTTATTCCATGATATACTAAGTTTTTGTGAGATAATTTTTCTATCTTTATGCATAAGTGCATTTGGTTTAATATCTTTCATCTTCTCCATAAGTCCTAGCAAATAGTTGGCTCCGCCGACCTTTAGAGCTAGTTTGCTTATTAAAAGATGGAGTAGTTCTTTTGTATTTTCGTTTTGTTTGTTAAAATTGCACATGCTTTTAGCCTTTTAGATGGAATTATACCTTAAATAAAACGGTAAGTCAGTTTAGTTTAAGCATAACATAATAACAAACTATATATGATGTCAAAAGTAAAAGAAGACAAAAATTGTCTTAATTAGAAACAACCCTAAATTAAAGGTAAAACATGCAAGTTTATTTAGACAACAACGCTACAACGATGGTTGATCCACTAGTAGTAGAAGCAATGCTACCATACTTTAGTGAGCAGTACGGAAATCCAAACTCACTTCACAAATTTGGTACATCATCACATCCAGCTTTAGCCAAGGCGATAGATCAAGTCTATACAGCTTTAAATGCAAGTGATAATGATGATATAGTTTTTACATCCTGTGCAACAGAGTCAAATAACTGGGTTTTACAGTCAGTATTTTCAGATCTTATTGTCAATGGAGATAAAAACCATATGGTGACAACGGAGGTTGAACATCCATCAGTACTAGCAACCTGTAGATTTTTAGAAGAGCAAGGTGTAAAAGTTACATATCTGCCTGTAAATGAGCAAGGTGTTGTAGAAGCTCACACAGTTCGTAGCTTTATTACAGATAAAACTGCTTTAGTCTCTGTAATGTGGGCATCAAATGAGACAGGTATGATATTTCCTATAAAAGAGATTGGCGAGATCTGTAAGGAAAAAGGTGTTCTTTTTCACTCTGATGGCGTTCAAGCTATAGGTAAAATCCCAGTAGATCTACAATCTCTTCATGTTGACTTTGTATCTATGAGTGCACATAAGTTTCATGGTCCAAAGGGCGTTGGAGCTCTGTATATTAGAAATTCTCAAAAACTTACTCCATTTTTACATGGTGGAGAGCATATGGGTGGTCGCCGTTCTGGAACGCTAAATGTTCCTTTTATAGTTGGTATGGGAAAAGCTATAGAGCTTGCAACTACAAATATAGAAGAAACAGCTGCTAAAATTAGAGCAAAGAGAGACCGACTAGAAGATGCGATCACGCAAATAAGCGACACTATGATAGTCGGAGATCGAGAAAACCGCACTCCAAATACAATACTCATCTCCGTCAAAGGCGTTGAAGGCGAGAGTATGCTTTGGGATCTAAATAAGGGCGAAATCGGTGCATCAACTGGCTCAGCGTGTGCAAGTGAAGAACTTGAAGCAAACACAGTTATGCTAGCTATTGGAGCTGACAACGAACTAGCTCACACAGGGATCCGCTTAAGTCTGAGCCGTTTTACAACTGATGCAGAGATAGACTACGCAATTAGCCACTTTCAAAACGCAGTAAAGAGACTTAGAAGCATCTCAAGTTCATACGCAACTCAACAGCCAACTAAGGGTGGAGAAGCGAAAGATTGCGAGCTGCACCACCATTAATGGTGATTAGAGGCTTTAGGCTTAAATGCCACACCAGCCCCGAAGAAGTTCGCGGTTCCAAAAAGATTGAAAATTGGTTAAGAGTTTGAAAAGGTAATCAAAGAGGCACAAGTGCCGAGGGCTTCCTGCCGAAGGAAACTCAGCGTTAGCGTAGTAAAACGGACTTGTTCGTTTTGCGTGACAGATGAATAGGGAAAAGGTTCCCTTGAAATTTATGAAATAAATTATAAGGAAATAAAGTTATGGCAAAAGCAGATATGTTAGGCGAATCCCTTTGGGACGCGTATTCGAATAAAGTAACGACACTTATGAACAACCCTCAACATCAAGGCGAGATCAGCGAAGCAGAAGCAGAGTCTCGTGGTAACAAACTTATTGTTGCAGACTTTGGTGCTGAGAGCTGTGGAGACGCTGTTCGTCTGTACTGGGAGATCGATCCAACAAACGACAAGATCGTAAATTCAAAGTTTAAGAGTTTTGGTTGTGGGACTGCAATAGCATCTTCTGACATTATGACTGAGCTTTGTATTGGAAAAACTGTAGATGAAGCTGTAAAGATCACAAACATAGATGTTGAGTTTGCACTTCGTGATGATCCAGACACTCCAGCAGTTCCACCTCAAAAGATGCACTGTTCTGTTATGGCTTACGATGTTATAAAAAAAGCAGCAGGTCTTTACAAAGGCGTTGACGCTGAGAGTTTTGAAGAAGAGATCATCGTTTGTGAGTGTGCGAGAGTTAGTCTTAGCACTCTAAGAGAGGTTATCCGCCTAAATGATTTAACAACAATCGAGCAGATCACAGACTATACAAAAGCAGGTGGTTTTTGTAAGAGCTGTATCAAACCAGGTGGACACGAAGAGCGTGAGTGGTACTTGGTAGACATTTTAAGAGATACAAGAAAAGAGATGGATGAAGAGAAGATGAAAGCAGCAGCTGATGCTGGTGCAACTGGAGATTTTGCTAATATGACCCTAGTTCAGCAGATAAAAGCAGTCGATGCTGTTATAGATGAGAGCGTTCGCCAATTCCTTATAATGGATGGTGGAGATATGGAAGTTATAGACATCAAAAAAGGCGATGAGTATATAGATATCTATATCCGTTACCTTGGTGCTTGTAATGGCTGTGCATCATCAGCAACTGGAACACTCTATGCGATAGAGTCAACTCTAAAAGAGAAACTTTCTAAAAATATCCGCGTTCTTCCAATATAGAAACTATAACTAAGTTAGATAAGCAAAGTGCTTATCTAGCCAACTTCAAAAACTAACTCTACAAAACCACACAAATACATGGTAAAAATCCTAAAAAACTCACTACAATGCGATATCAATATTAGGTACGCATATGAACCAAACAATATATTCAAAAATAACAGATGCTTTAGTCGATGTTGGATATATTGTCATAGAAGATGCCATAAGTAAAAACCTCTCACAACTACTTTTAAAAGATGCAAAAATAGAGAACAATTTTAAACCTGCTGGGATCTCCGATCTTAAAAAAATAGATCTAAGTAGAAGACGAGACAGAATCCATTGGTTAGATGATGATGGCTCAGTTAGAAGCGAGTTTTTAGCTTTTGTAGAGGGACTAAGAGAGTACTTAAACAAAACTCTTTTTATGGTCCTTACATACTATGAAAGTCACTACGCCATCTATAAAAAAGGTGATTTTTATGAGACACATTTGGATGCTTTTAAAAACTCTACAAACCGAGTTGTAACAACTGTTTACTACTTAAATAAAGATTGGAAACAAGGAGACGGAGGAGAGTTGGTTATCTATAATGAAGATGGAAGTTTCTTGAAAAAAGTAGAACCAAAAGCAGATACACTAGTCGTCTTTTTGAGTGAAAAGTTTCCGCATGAAGTTTTGCCAGCCATCAAAAAAAGATATTCAATAGCTGGGTGGTTTAGGGTAGATAAGAAGATTATTTAACTTTTTCCATTTATCATGGTAGATACTATCCCTTTTTCATCTCTATTTTCAGCTACGAAGACACCTATGATATGAAGTGGTACAAAATATAGAAGAATGTTATAGACTAGTTCATGGATCTCTTTTATACTGTGAGCTGTCTCTTTTGCAAGTCCTAAAGACTCATAAAAGTACATAGTAAAGCCACTAAGAGCCATAAAAAGTATAGTAGCGTATACAATATAATAAGAGATGCGAACTGCTTTTTTATGCATATCTAGGGAGCTAAAACTCTCTTTTTTTGAATTATCCTTAAAATAGAGATAGATTCTAAAAAAAACTAAGGCGACAAGAGCGTAACCTAAGATGTAGTGCCACTCCCACATACCAGATCTGATAGCTTTTGCTATAACTTTTGCTTGTTCACTTGTGATGCTAATGTCAATCTTTGAGAGTTCTAGCATGATAAGTTCAGAGTTCGTCCTCCAACTTAAAAAAGTTTTTCTTAAAAGCACAGTGCCAATAAGACCTAAAATAACTATAGCATTTAGCCAGTGCCAGATGCGAAAAGATGTTGAGTATTTCATGTGAAGCTCCTTTGTTTGTGCTATTATACCGCAGATGAAATATATAAAAATAAACAATATAAACACACTAGAGCTAGAAATTTATCATAAGTTAAGAGATAACGCCTTTAGTTCAGATAACAGCTTTATAGCCGATAGTCCAAAGGTTGTAAATATGCTCTTAGAGAGCGATGTAAAAGTAAAAAGCATCTTAGCTACAAAAGAGTACTACGATGAGTTTTCACATCTTATAGAGTCAAAAAAGATAGAGACGCTTTTTATTGCTACTAAAGAAGAGATGCAGAGCATTGTGGGACATAAGATCCATCATAACTGCATGATGCACGGGATCCGCCCAGATCCAACTCCGCTAGATCTACTAGGCGATCAGATCTTGATGCTCGACGTTATAACATCTACTGAAAATGTCGGATCTATTGCTAGAAGTGCAGCCGCTTTAGGAGTAGATAGTTACCTTCTGCCTTGTCAATCTCCGCACCCTTATGGCAGGCGAGCTTTAAGAGTCTCTATGGGTTATGTGAGCAAGCTTAAAATCCACATCTATGAAGATATAAGAGAGACTATAGAGAGACTTAAAAAAAATGGATATAGAGTATTTGCCGCAGAAGTTACGCCAGATGCAACACTTCTCTCACAAGTAAAAGCTCCCAAAAAATGGGTTCTTTTAATGGGGCATGAGGGCAAAGGAATATCAGAAGAAGTGCTTAGTTTATGCGATGAGGTGCTCACTATTGAGATGGCTGAGGGAGTTAAGAGCTTCAATGTAAGTGTCGCAGCTTCCATTATGATGTATCGACTTTTATATAAGAGTTGATTATAAACTAGGCAATCCATAGCCACTGATTAGGTTTATATCTAGCTCATAGCCTAAGCTAGCAAGGATAATATCTAGTGTTCTTACAGAAACGCTCCCAAGCTCACCTCTTTCTATCTTGCCTAGTGTTACTCGGCTAATGCCGCATAGTTTTGCTAGTTGTACCTGAGTCATAGCTTTTTCTTTTCGTAAGGTTTTAACTCTTTGACCAATTTCGTGTAATTTCAACTGGGATCTCCTTGTATGTTTTTTGATCTTTTGAGAGTCTCCAACTATCAAGCATCTTGCGCCCTACATCTTCAAACTTAGCATTTGTTTTTATGTAGAGCTCAAGCTCATCTATAGCTAGATCTAAAGCCTTGAAGCACTCATCGTATAAGATATTTGCTTCTTTATTTGATAAGTAGCAGGATTCAATGCCAAACTTTACTAACTCCTCTTTGCCAAACCAAACTTTTTTACCAAACATAGTTAGAGCTGGTCTGTCTTTGTAGATATATACAACTGTATTTACCACATCATATGCTGGAGATAGCCAAATATTTTCTATGTTTTCATCATAAAGCATTCCAAAGTTTTTTAGATGCGCGTCCCCATTTTTGAGCAGATAGTTCATAACTATGATTTTAAAAAGTGTTTGCATATCAGCTAGTTTATTTGTTGATACACTATAGACAATCTTTGCTACTTGCTCATAACTACCACTATATTTTTCATCTTTGTTTTTACCTTGAAGGGTTAGAATCTCTTCAAATCCAAGAAAGCTATCACTAACTTCATCATAATTAAATCTCTCTACCACTAAAAACTTGTTGTTTTTTGATAGTTTGATATTTGGGATTTTCACACCTGCCTTCTCTATAGCTTTTAGACAAAAGTACTCATTTAAAGCTAGTTCTTTATACTCTTCACCCCATGTTTTTACGATGTACTCTTTAGTAGTAAAACTCTCTTTATCTTCAAGAAGTGCTAAAGATTTTGGTTGAACTCCACTTATGGCATTTTTGCTTAAGTAGGTCGATACAAGGTTTGAGAATGTATCTTCGGTGTCATTTTTTAAAATCTCATCCATATCAAATGATAAAAACTTATCTTTACTAAGTTTGCTATCATAAGTTAGCCTACTTTGCATATTTGAGCAAAGATATGAAAAAACTAAGAAATCATCCAAATATCCATGCTCTTTAGATATATATTGTTTTAAAATCTCAAACAGATAACCCTCAGGCATATTCATATCAAATATAGGATGCAACTTGTTTTTCCATATGTAAGACGAGCTTTTATAAGGCATGATCAAAGAAATGGGCTGATAATCTTTTGTATAGTTAAACCCAAAACTATTTAACTCTTTTTCAAAAAAGAGCTCACCCACTTTTTGATTGTGTATTTTTACATCTATAGTATTCATTTCGTACCTTAAATGATAAGATTACTTATCATTATAGTATGATTGACATAAAATGTATAGTAATATTTACATATTAATCCAAAGAGTATGTTTGAGCTAAAAGCTACTCTATATAGTTTATTTTATATTAATACTTAATGGCTAAGATTTCACTCCAAGAAAATAACAATCAAAATATTTTAGTAAAAGTGAGTAGTTATGATAGATGAAAAAAGTTCATATAAATGGGTAGTTTTAGCAATATCTTTTATATTGATGTTAGTTTTTGCAATATCGTTGCAAGCCCTGCCGCCAATTTTTGGCAATATAATGGAGGAGATTCCTTTTTCTAACAGCGAAGCTGGACTACTCATGAGTTCTTATGCACTTTTGGGGATTTTTATCCCATTTTTTGCAGTCTTTTTTTTAGATAAGCTAAATCTAAAAAAGATGATAATAGTAGCATTAGTCTTAGTAATAGTAGGTCTAGTAGGCTTTTTAATGTCTTCTTCTTACACCGCACTACTACTCTATAGGCTGATTTCAGGAGCAGGATCAACCATACTTCTTGTGCTTTCACCACTCTTAGTTACTATCTATTTTACTAAAGGCAACATTGGAACCGCTATGGGAGTATTTAATGTAGCAGTACCAGTTGGTACAGTTATATCTTTAAATCTTTTTGGATATTTTAGTTTAGTTATGAGTTGGCAGTCAAGCATAGGGGTTATTGTTGGCTTTGTTTCTGTGGTTTTACTTATAGTAATCTTTTTTCTAGTCACACCAGATGATAAGCCAAAAGAAGATCCAGACTCTTCTAAAATAAAGTTTGATCTAGGCAAAGGCTTGATATTTTTAGGAATCATCTGGATGATAGCAAATGCTCAACTTCTGGCCTATATAACTTTTGGATCTCAGTTTTTTCAACTCCATAGCATGTCTGTACAAGAGGCAGGATTTCTCACAAGTATCATTATGCTAGTATCGATTTTTCTAACCCCTATTGTCGGGATCATCATAGATAAAACAGGTCAAAAAAAGATATATTTATATCTAGGACTTTTAGTAATGTCAATAGCGTTCTTTGCTATGGCTGCGTCTTGGCTTTCGCTAACACTTTGGGCGGTGGCTTTAGGAGTAGGTTTTGCTTTTGTACCAGTTGTTATATTTTCTTTACTACCTGATGTGGTAAAGCCAGAACATACTGGTATGGGCTTGGCTTTCATAACTGCTGCGTCTAACTTGGGAATTGCAATAGGTGCTGCTGGATTTGGGTTGATTTTGGACATAACCTCACAAAGTTTTACTACTGGATTTAAAGTTCTATCTATCCTCTCAATAGTAGGGATAATTATTTTATTTGGTATAAAAGCAAAAACAGAAAAAAATAAATAAGGAAAATCATGGCAAAAATAATAATATTGGTTGCAAGTTCTGTTAACAATCAAGAGTTAGGATTAAAACTACAAGAACTGGCACTGAAAGAAAATTGTGAAGTTGAGTTGATCAACTTAGTTGATATAAAACTACCTCTTTACAGCACAGTAGAAGAAGAAAAAAATGGTATCCCTAGATCCGCAGTAGATTTAACACAAAAAATATTGGCTTCAAAAGCTTTTATCATCGTAGCACCTGAATACAACGGAGTAATGCCTCCTGTACTAAACAATGCAACAGCATGGATTACAAGAGCAACAGAGGACTGGAGAGAAGCTTTTGGTGAGAAAATAGTAGCTCTTGCAACGCACAGTGGTAGTGGAGGAGCAAAAGGTCTTCAAGCTATGAGAATACATTTTGGGCATCTAGGCGCAAATATTTTAGCAAGAGAGCTGCTAACAAATTACACAAAAGATCTAAATGAAGAGTCAGCACTTGCAATTATAAAATCATTAGTAAGACTATCTGAAGCTTAGGGCTTCTCTACTCGCTCCACCTCCTAAAGTGGAAGCGGTAAAACTAAAGGCTTAATGACAACTGAGAAGATTACAGCTATAATCACACACTTAAAAACTAAAGGTTTGGTTATGGATGGCACTCAGAGAAAAGATATAAAAAGTGGTCAAAGCGTGGCTATTATTCTAAAGCAAGATCAACAGAGTGGACTGCTCACAGATGGCATAGTTCGTGATATTCTTACCAAATCCCCATCTCATCCTCATGGTATAAAAGTGCGACTTATGAGTGGTGAAGTTGGTCGTGTAAAGGAGATCTACTAATGAAGTTTTCAAATTTATCTTTATCAAAAGAGATGCTAGCAAACTTAGAAGAGATCGGCTATAAAGAGATGACAGAAGTTCAGTCTCAAGCACTTCCTTTCATTTTAGAGGGTAAAGATGTAGTAGCTGAGGCAAAAACTGGAAGCGGTAAAACTGCGGCTTTTGGAATTGGGCTACTTGAGAAGCTTGATGTAAAGAAGTTTAAACCACAATCTTTAGTGCTTTGCCCTACCAGAGAGTTAGCTGACCAAGTGGCAAAAGAGCTTAGACTTTTAGCTCGTGCTACTCACAATGTTAAGATCTTAACGCTTTGTGGAGGTGCGGCTTTTGGTCCACAGCTCGGATCTCTTAGACATGGCGCTCACATAATAGTTGGGACTTGTGGACGCATTTTAAAACATCTTAAAAAAGAGAGTTTGAGTTTAGAAGATCTAGATATTTTAGTCCTAGATGAAGCCGATAGAATGTTAGATATGGGCTTTAGCGATGAGATCAACGAGATCTTGTCATTTTGTAAAAAGAGAAAACAGACACTACTTTTCTCAGCTACTTATACCGATGAAGTTAAAGATGTTGCGGCTACTATTACGCATGAAGCGGAGTTTGTAAAAACTGCTTCAAAAGAGGTTGCGAACAAGATACATGAGAGATTTTATGAAGCTAACGACAAGCAAGAAGCCATAATCAAGATACTAAGTAATTTTGAACTAGACAATGCCATTATCTTTACTAACACAAAGATAGAAGCAGATGAACTTGCTAAAAATCTGCAAAAAGCAAAGATAGATGCACTCGCAATTCACGGAGATCTAGAGCAGTATGACAGAACCGATGTTTTAGTTCAGTTTGCAAACAAGAGTTGCCCGATTCTCATAGCGACAGATGTAGCGGCTCGTGGACTTGATATAAAAGAGCTAACTATGGTTATAAACTACGATTTGCCTCACTCTCAGGAGATATATACTCATCGTATAGGAAGAACAGGCAGAGCTGGATGTGATGGCTTGGCGTTTAGTCTTTACACTACTTACGAGAGCGATAAAGCGGATGAATATAGAGACGCAAAAAGAGAATTTTTAGACATAAGTGAGCTAAAAGTTGTTAATGGATTTGAGATGAAACCGAAGTTTATTACGCTTGTGATCGAGGGCGGTAAAAAGGATAAACTTAGAGCTGGAGATATTCTAGGCGCTCTTACAAAAGATGCAAATATTAGCGGAAGTAGCATAGGAAAAATCGACATTTACGATAGACAGAGTTATGTAGCTATAGAGAGCTCTAAGATAGACGCGGCCTATGAAAAACTAAAAAACTCTAAGATAAAAGCTAAAAAATTCTCTTTGTGGATCTTGTAAATATATAATCTTGTGTTATAATTAAACTTATCGATTTTTGCGATACTGATTGTGAAATTAGGAGGTTATTATGAATGATTTATCAAGAAGAGTATTTTTAAAATATATGGCGGTACTCGGGCTTGTAACATTTAGTGCTACACCTTTGTTAGCAAAAGGAACTAAGGCTCAATACAAGTATCAAGATACTCCAAAAGATGGGCTAGTCTGTGTTGACTGTATGCACTTTTTACCTGAAACAAATGAGTGTAGAATGGTTGAGGGTTCCATAGATCCACAAGGCTGGTGTGCAGCTTACTATGCGAGTCCTAAAAAGAAATAAGTATGTGCATAGGTGAGTTTTAAAAGCGTATAGACTCATCTATCTAAGCTCTTTATGTGTATAATATATCCATCTAAATAATGGAAAAACAGTGAATATACTATCAAAAGATGCTCCGCTAGAAGTCTCAATCAAAAAAATGAAAAAAATCTTAGAAGATCTTGGTTGCGAAACTAAATTCTCAGATGGACAACACCCTTTGCAAAACTGCTACTCGTTAAATCTTAGCTCCCTTGAAGCCCCAAACCACATCTACTCAAATGGAAAAGGTACAATCAAAGAGTCTGCAATGGCTAGTGCTTATGGTGAATATATTGAGAGACTTCAAACAAATCTTTTCTTTAGCGACTTCTATATTGCAGATCAAAAACACTACCCAGATGAAGTAGCATTTGAGCTTGATGGGGATTTTTTAAATGAAGAGTTACTGGCTATTTATAACCCAAATGGCGAACTTATGGGAGAGGATTTTGTTGACTTCAACTCTGAACATGAAGACAAAGTCATCTCGCTTCCTTTTAAAAACCTAAGCACAAAAGAAGAAGTATATTTTCCTATAAATATCTTGCACAACCTCTATGTAAGTAATGGACTCTCAGCCGGAAACACACAAAATGAGGCTCAAGTTCAAGCTCTTAGTGAGATCTATGAGAGATATGCAAAGTTTGAGGTCATAAAAAATGGCTACTCTTTGCCAAAGTTTCCACAAAGCATAATTCAGTCATTTACAAAATTAAGCGAAGATATCAAAGCTCTACGAGATCTCGGTTACATTGTGGAGGTTTTTGATGCTTCTCTTGGTGGGATTTTTCCAGTGACTGCCATCTCGCTTATAAACCCTAAAAACTCAACTCTCTTTGTTTCTTTTGGTGCACATCCCATCCTTGAAGTGAGCCTAGAGCGGACTATGACAGAGCTTATGCAGGGTCGCTCACTTGAGAGGCTTGATGATTTTGAGATGCCAACATTTGACATGGATCTAGTCGCAGATAGCTTTAACCTAGAGTCTCACTTTGTAGATTCAAATGCCAAACATGCATTTGGATTTTTAAGCTCAAAGTCTAGTTTTGAATATTCACCTTGGAAGTATGATGCAGAGATGGAAGAGTTTGAATTTTTAACAAGTATCGCTAAAGAGATGGGTAAGGAGATCTACTTAAGAGAGTATGACTATTTGGGCTTTTACTCATGTCAAATGCTCATTCCAAGCATCTCAGAAGTCTATCCTATAGAAGATCTGGTTTATAACAATAAAAACAGTGCAAAAGTTATCCGCGATATGGTTTTAAACTCTAGTGACTACGATGCAGAAGATATACTAGATGCAATAAGCTCACTTGATGACTCTTTAAATATGGATAAATATATAGGCGTGATATTTAAAAACAACTTCACAATGGCGGAGTTTAAAGCAAATATCTATCTTCTTTTGGACGAGAGAGATGAGGCTTTAGAGTTTCTGCAATTTAGTGCAAAAAAAGATGCGAGAGTTATTTCAGAGCTTATTCATATGGAAGAAGAGGGGCTGGATTTTGAGGACTACGAAGAGGCTCTTTTTAATGTTTTTTCAAAGAAAAGTGTAGAGAGAGCACAAAGAGTTCTTAGTAGAGATGAGTCTTTTGTAGATCTGACTCTTCACCAAGACTACTACAATATCTTGGAGATGTATGAGAAGCTAGAGAAGAAAAAAGTTCAAGGTATAAAGATATAAAGATGAACAAAATGGCGAAGAAAAAGACTCTTTTTATAGGTGGCATTAAAAGTGGCAAATCACTAAATGCACAAAATTATATAGTGAAAAACTCTAAGGAAAAGCCTATATATTTAGCAACTACAGAGTTTATAGACAAAGAGATGCAAGAGAGAGTAGATGCTCATAAACTTAGTAGAAGCGATAGTTTTGAGACTATAGAAGAGGCTCTAGATCTCCTTAGTGTGATAGAGAAGAGCCAGAGATCTGTTTTGGTGGAGTGTGTGAGTATGTGGATAAACAATATGCTTTACCATGGATCTGGCTTTTTAGAGATAAAGTGTGAGATAGAGAAGATCTTAGAGCTAGATAGAGAGATAGTTTTTGTCTTAAATGATGTTGGAAGTGGCGTTATTGCTGATAACAGACTCGCACGGGAGTTTGTAGATATAAGCGGTAAACTATCTCAACTTATAGCTTCAAAGTGCGATGAGGTCTATCACACTATCGCTGGCATATCTGTGAGGATAAAATGACCAATACTTTTAAAGGTTTTGCTCTTGCAGTCTCAATGCTCACAACTCTTCCCTTTTTCAGAGTCCATGATTTTTTTAAGGGCATAAATGGATATGCAGTTATGTTTTACCCGCTTGTGGGCTTCTTACTTGGATCTATCCTTTGGGGAGTCTATGCTCTTTTAGATCCATATATTGCCTCTTTTCATCTTGGTATCATCATCTTTGTTTTATGGGTTTTACTAACTGGTGGACTCCATCTTGATGGACTAAGTGACACAATTGATGGGCTTTATGTATCAAAAGAAAAAGCTCTAAAAGTTATGAAAGATTCAAATGTAGGTGGAATGGGCATGATAATGAGTGCTACTTTTTTAATAGCAAAAGCCTCATCTTTAGCACATTTTGAAGCTATCTATTTGCTTCCCATCATTCTTATGTTATCTCGCCTAAATGCCACTTTAGCAATCTACTTCTACCCATATATAAGTCAAAATGGAATGGGTACTTTAGCAAAAGCAGAATTTACAAAAACACAGATGCTTATCGCACTCTTTTACTCACTTCTTTTAGTCGCTATCTTTGAGATCTGGCTAGCTCTTCTTTGTGCTTTGTTGGTGCTGTTTTTTATAAAGAGTTTTTTTATAAAGCGATATGGCGGTTTTACAGGTGATATTTATGGTTTTAGCATTGAAGTAACTGAACTTGTTTTACTAAATGTACTTCTTTTTTCTCTATGATAGTAACACTTGTTCGCCACTGCGAAGTGGATGAGAGATATAAAAACTGCTATAACGGTCATAACGATATTGGGCTCTCTAAGGCTGGAGTTGAAAATGCAAAAGAGTTGGCTAAAAAACTTGATGCTTTAGAGTTTGACGCTCTGTTTTGCTCAGATCTAAGGCGTACAAAAGATAGTATAAAAGAGTCAATTCACGCAAAAAATATCATCTACACAGAGATGCTAAGAGAGAAGTCTTGGGGTGTTCATGAGGGAATGAGTTACGAAGAAATTGTTGCTAAAGAAGGTAGAGAATATAAAGACTTTTCGCAGTGGCTAGATCTACTTGATGGAGAGCCTTACGAAGAGTTTAGTGCAAGAGTAGAAGAGTTTTTTTTAGAGTTTCTGCCATCACTAAAAAAAGAGAATATCTTAGTTGTAACTCACGCTGGAGTTATTAGAGTTCTCTTTTGCATATTAGATAATATAAGTTTAGAAGAGGCATTTAGCATAAAAGTAGAGTGTGGATCAATTACTACAAAAAGGATAGAAAATCAAAACATATAATATTTTTACGAACAAAGAAGACTCACTCCCAAAAGGAAAAGCAGACTTCTTGCTAGCTGCCTCTGTTACTTTAACCTGTGAGATAGAGGGCATTACACAAGCTGGGATCCCAGGCATGATACCACTTACTCCAACACTTGATGCGGAGTTTATAACACACGGTAAAGTCTTCTCTCTAAGTGAAGTGCCAGAGACTCCCTCAGGTGTGCCAACTCCTGCCATTATAACAAGAGCTGTACACAATTTAGTTCCATTTAGCTCCATACTAACTTATGATCTAGGACTTACAAAATTACCACAAAACACAAGCACTCAGAGCTTTGGCATAGAAGCGTCTGGATCTATTGTAAGTGGCGCAAATATTGACGCAAAAGATGTGTTTGAAAAAGGTATGAAGGCAGGAAGAGAGTATGAGCTAAAGGGGAACTATCTTATCTTAGCAGAGTGTGTGCCAAGTGGAACAACAACAGCTGCTGCTTCTGCTCTGTCTTTAGGATATGAGTGTGCAAAAGATTTCTCTTCTAGCTTTTTAAATGTTCCAAAAAGCATAAAAGATGAGACAATAAGTAAGGCTCTTGCTTTAATAGATGAAGAGATGAGCAGTTTTGAGAAGCTCTCAATTGTGGGCGACAATATGCTGATATTTAACGCTGGTTTTTTGCTTGAAGCCTCAAGAAGATTTCATGTAGTCTTAGCAGGCGCAACTCAGATGGCGGCAGTTTTACTTACAGCTGATAAGTTAAAAGAGGATGTGCTTATGCGCATAAAGAGTGACAATATAACTCTTGCGACAACAGCATGGGTAGTTGAGGATAAAAATTCAGATATCGCCCATATACTCTCACTTCTTAGCTACAAACCACATGCCATTTATACAAAATTTTCATTTAAAGAAGCAACTATAGATTTTCTTAAAAAGTATGACGATGGCGAAGCAAAAGAGGGTGCAGGAGCGGGTGCGGCACTTGGATATGCCTGTGTTAATGGAGTTGATAATAGTGAACTTTTAAAAGAGATAGAGTATATTTTATATAGTATGTAGATCTAAGAGATTTAAGCTCTTAGATCTAGCTATATAAAGTTGTTAGTTTATAAACTTATCAAATAGATATCTCAAATCTCTATCTGAGATCTCATACTCAAATTTATCTCTTAAGATCTTAGCAAATTCATTCTCAGTTTTTATGACAATCTCTTTTTTGCTATTCTTTGAGATCTCATGATAGGAGTTGTTTTTAAGAGAGCAGATCTTTGTATCTGTTATTTTTGAGAGGACAAGGTTGTTTACAAAGGGAGCATCTTTGTGTTTTGAGGAGTAAAAGTGTCCCATCTCAAAATCTTGCTCATTGTACTTTTCTAGATCAAAAGAGTAGAGAGTGTAGAGCCCATTTCCTCGAATCATAGCTAACTCAAAATTGTTTGCAGAGATCTCTTTTACGATGTAATCTCTTTCAAAAATTGTCTTTGTTGGAGTATCGCCAAACTTGATAAGAGAGTTAGGCGACATAAAGGAAAAGCCTGCATCTACGATGTATCTCTCACCCTCAAACTTTAAAAGGGTAAAGCGATGAGTCTTTGGCACATCTATCTTTTGGTTATTTAAAACTCTTGCAAAGGGAGCCTCTACTTCAAAACCAAAATACTTTAGCGCCTCATAAAGAAGCTTGTTGTGTTCAAAACAGTAACCACCTTTTTTCTGCTCTATCATTTTTTCACTAATTGCCTCTAGATCTAGAGATATCTCTTCATCTAGCAAAATTGGTATGTTGGAGAAAGAGAGTTCTTGTAGATGTTTTTTTATAAGAAGGTCTATATCAGAGATGTTTTTTGGTCTATTCTCTACCCCGATACTCTTCAAATAACGTTCTATAATTTGCATAAATAACTCACTTTTTATAATATATGTATATTATATACAAAAAGAACTAATCTATTATTTAACAGATATGGGTATAATTAAAGTGAATTTTTGATTTAAAACAAGCAAAAGAGATAAACATGACTGACTCTATAGACATCTCAACAAACAATGTTTACAAAGAACTTTTACGCATTGCTGCACAAAATTCCATCCCCATATCAAGACTGTATATCCGCATTAATGAGATACAAACTTTTATAAAAAATAAGGATGCAGGACTTGTTAAACTCTCTGATGAAGAGCTAAATAGATATATAAAAGAAGAAGAAGCTTTAAGAGATGCAGAAGCAGAATTTGAACAACAATATGACATCACAGTAAGCCCATACTACAAAGGATATCCTTTTTTAAGAATGATATGCGAGATAGAGTTTAATGAAGATGAGACTCTTGCATATTTTATTATAAAAAGAGGTTCTCAAATAGAATATTATGACAATATTTATGATGATTTCCTAGACTATATAGATGAAAAAAAACTAAGAGCTGGGATCTTATTTTATCTCTTTGATGTTGATTTTGAGACAAGCATAGAAGAGTTTGTAAAAGCAATAAAGAGAGTAAAAAAAGTCACTTTTAAAGAAGATAAAAAGATACTAGTAGCAAAAGGTTTAGAAGCTGTAGAATCTATAGAACCTCAGTTACATATGAGCATAGAAGAGAACAACAATGTTGGAGTGGAAGATAGCTCTGGTAGGATTGATTACTCAAATAGAGGGTTTATGTTGAGTTGTGCTGAGGGTGAAGAACTTTTTGAGTTTATAAAGCCTCAGCAAGGTAAACATGGTAGATCTTGTAAGGGGAAAATCATCGAAGTTCAAAGCGTAAACCTTGATGTAACCCCTACTTTTACAGTCGAAGATGGCATAGAAGTTCAAGATAGTTTTGAGAATATTAAATATCTTTCAAAAAAGAGTGGATATCTTGTCAAAAACGGTGACAAATATGATGTGGCAAATAGCATAGATGTAGATGAGATATCTTTTAAAACTACAGGAACAATCAACTCTAACTTAGATTCAGAGATAACTATAAATGTTGTAAAAAACAACCCTTTAGAAGATGCTATAGAAGAGGGTATGCATGTAAAAGTTCAAAATATTTTCATACAAGGAAGTGTTGGTCCAAATGCTCATATAGAAGCTAGAGAAGTAAAGATTGAGGGACAAACACATGGTGACTCTTCTATAAAATGTATAAATGCTACTATTAGCCTTCACAAAGGAAAAGTTACAGCTAGAAAAGTTGAAGTAAAAAATCTTGAAGGTGGAGAAATTATCGCTGATGAAGCTATTGTTAAAAATGCTACAAGAGGAAAAATTAGAGCAAAAAAGATAACGATTGAAAATTTAGGCTCGCATGTGACTATGGAAGCATCACAGTATATAGAGATCGAAAAAATAAGAGGTGAAGAGAATATATTTATCTTAGATTCTTTAGTAAATAGTGGGTTTGATGATAGTAAATCAGATGATGATATTTACTTTAAAAAGACAAAAGAAGAGTTTGATGAACTTGAGCGTGAGTTTAAAGATAGTGCTAGAAAAGTAAAAGAGAGTTTAAAGTCGTGCCAAAAGATCAAAGAGCTTATCATCAAAAATCAGAGTGAGAAGCAAGAGATACCACTAACTCTTATAAAAAACTTTAAAATTTGTAAAATAATCAGAGTTCGATATAAAAAATTAAAAGAAAAATTTGATTTTAAACAAGTTCAATATGATAAGTTAAAAGAGAAAGTTCTACAATCTTATCCAGATATATTTGAAGCAAAGATACTTTTAGGGGAATCCCTAAGAGGATTTAATCACATAACCTATAAGCTTCATCATCCAGATAGAGAAATAGAGCTTAGAACAAATGAGAGAATGAGTAAAAAGATCTTCGAACTTTATGAAGATGATGATGGGGTTCTCAAAATTATTAATTCAAAATAAAGGAACTAAGAGGATGGGATGGACTTGTCAACATGATTATAAGGGACAATGCAAGCTTGTTAAAAAACCTTGTGTTCCTGGGATGAAGGGCTGTACACTAAAAAGTAGTGAGTATATCTTTACTACAGGAAGCTATGAAGAGGATAAAAGAGCAAAAGAAGAAGAGAAGCAAGAAGAGATAGACTTTGCAGCCTTAGCGAGAAGTAATTAGTCCCAAAACTTTAGTGGATTTGGGTGTAAAAAAGTGTAGTTTAACTCATCTATAATCTTTTGTGAGTTTACTGTGCGATAGCTTTTTCCTTCAAATGTGCCAAGCTCAAAACCAAAATCTTTGGAGTTTTTTTTGTGAACATCAGATCTTAGTGGATGCAGAGGTGCTACAAGATTATATATGCCACTAGAAATGTCACGAACTATCAGCCCTTTTGTGATAGCGATAACATCATCTCTGTGTATATAGTTTACAAACGAATCACTAAAAGAAGAAGCACTCTTCCATCTGCCTGAGATCCTATCTTCTCCCATCAAACCACCAAGACGTAAGATGAGAAGATTTTTATTTAACTCTTGCATCAACATCTCAGCCTCTCTTTGAAGAGCTATTTTTGTTATATTGACCTCTTCATTGACTTCTTTGTCAAACTCTCTATAAACAGAAGTAGAGCTCATAAGAATGGTGGTAGTTTGATCTGCTGTAAGTGTAGAGATTTTTTTTAGAGTTTGTAGGTAGTTATCTTTTGTATTGATAGCAATGATGATGAGATCTCTTTGCCAAAAAGAACTCTTTGTATCTGTTTTTTTTCGCTCATAGCACTCAACATCAAAAAAGTTGAGTAAGTGCTCTTGGAGTTTTTTTCCAAGCCATCCACAACCAATGATACCTATAGTTTTTTTCATCTCTTAGGATTATTGGTAGCATAATTATTTTTGATAAGAACTAGTTCATAAACGGAGATACTCTCCCCTGCTTCTTCTATAAGAGCATCTGTATCGCTAAACTGACCTTTCATCTTCTCTATCGCTTTGTATCCAGAGGGTTTAATCTCACTCATAGCAATGTTTATTGATGCTGCCCATATAAGAACTATCGCTATCCAAACAATCTTTTTTGCTCCAGCATAAACACCTACAAAGTGAAAAATTATGCTTAAAACTACTCCAACGCCTAAAATAATACTCAAACTCATTTGTTCAACCTTTCTCCTCTTGGTTTCATTTCAAGACCTGTGTCTTTTATCATTTTATCGCCAAACTTCATAACACCGAAAGTTCCAGCTATCATTAGAGCAATAACTAAAAATAAAAAAACAAGAGCCATAGAGTAGCGTTTTAATATCTCTTTCATTCTTTTTCTAGCTCTGGCTCTATACCGTCAAACTCTATACATCTTGAACTATGAAAATCTCTCTCATAATCTTCGTTTATAAACTTATGGTTTTCAAGTCTCCAACCCAATTCTTTTGAGATTAAAACTGATCTTGAAACACTTCGTTGCATCTTATTTTCACAAATGACAGTTTCGCCATTTTCAAAGATAGCTTGAACACCATCCATACGAGAAGTCGTCATAAAATAATGTATTAAAATCATTATAACTAGGATAGATCCAACGCTTAACATTCCTCGCATAAATGCAACTTTTGGCATAAACTCTCTCGTTGTTACAACTGCTGTTACACTTAGTATAAAGACACCTATGACTAAATAAACAATCTCTAATTCAAAAAATAATTCCATTATGCATCACTCCCTTGATATTTTTCTTCCCACTCATCCATAGCTTTAGTAAAGTACTCGATACGAACTTTTTTAAACTCTCTTGAACTATAAAGTGGCATATGTGATTTTGACTCTATCTCTTTTGCCATATCAGCGATGATAGAATCAGTCTCTTCTTTTGTTTTGCCATGAACCATTGTAAAGAGGTTATATGGCCAGTTTGGATATTTTGGGCGTAAGTAACAGTGACTAACTGCACTAAAGGCAGCGGCTGTTGCACCGATCTCTTCCCCTTTTTCTTCATCAACATCCCAAACAACCATAGCGTTGGCATTAAAGCCTGCTTTTCTATGGTTAAGTATGGAAGCAAATCTTCTCATAACTCCAGCTTCTTGAAGTTCATTAAGGATTGAGAAAAATTTATCATAATCAATGTTAAGTTCATCTATGATCTTCTTAAATGGTTCACTTATCATCTCTATATCATACTGTGCAGCTCTAACTATCGCGTGATGAAGTGGTGTCATCTCTATCTCAGTGTGAACAACTTTTTTTACCTCTTCTTTCTTTTCATCTTTGCCAGTTGTGTTTAGTTTGACATTGATTTTAAAGAGTTTTAGAGTTGGTAGCATTATAAACTCATCTGCATCTGTGAGTTTTGCCAAAAGTGAGACTGTACCATCAAGTCCAAGTTTTGAGTGAGGTGGTACTGCTAGAGTGAACCAGATATTAAAATCATGATTTCGTTCATAGTTATGAGAGATACCAGGATGAGAATTTATGATCTTAACTGCATCGCTAATTTTTTCTTTTGCGATTTTAAAAGCTACCAAAGATGACTTGTACCCGAGTCTTTTAGTATCAAATATAGCCGAAGTTTGACGGATAATATTTTTAGTTTTTTGCTCTTGTAGTATGGTGAGAACTTCATCTTCACTCATGTCGAGCTCATCCGCTATAACCTTAAAAGGCTTAGCAACAAGTGGAAACTTTTTTTGTATTCTTGAGAGTATTTCATCTGTCATTTTATGTTCTTTGTGATTATTTTATCTAAAGATTGTAAGATAATCTATATTAATAATCGTTGATGTACATCAAGTTTGTCATTTTGTCTATTATGCTATGATGTTGTAAACATTATAAAAGAGATATATGCCTTATTTTCCAGCTTTTTTAAATCTCCATGCTAAGCAAATACTTATAATAGGTGGAGGAGTTGTTGCCCACAATAAGCTTGTACAGCTCTTAGGTTTTACAGAAAATATACATATAATAGCTCAAGAATTTTGTGACGATATGTTTAAAGTTATGGAGCAAAAAACTCTCTTATATCAGCAAAGAGCTTATAGAGTTGGTGATATAAAAGAGTATGATATTGTCATAATTGCTATAGATGATTTGACTCTTGCAAAAGAGATATATGAAGAGTCAAAAGAGTATAAATGCCTTTGCAATAGTGTTGACAATTTAGAGAATTGTGACTTTACCTTTGCTTCGTATATAAAGCAAGGTGATTTGACTTTAGCTATCTCAACAAATGGCGCGTCACCAGCCTTTACAAAACAATTAAAAATCTACTTAGAGAGTGTCATTCCAAAAGATGTAGGCGAGTTTTTAAAAGAGATGAAAGAATTTCGCGCTACACTCCCAAAAGGAAATGAGAGAATGAAAATGCTTAAGGATAAAGCAAAAAATTATATTAAATCATGGAGAATAAAATGAGCATTAAAAAAGGACTAATATTTGGACTACTTTTTGGGTTCTTAGCGCTAGGATACATCGCTATGCAAAGAGCTACACCTGATCATAAAGAAGATAGAATCTATAAAGCTATCAAGGTTTATAGTCCGTATCAACTAGAAAAAAGAATAGGTGGGTTAACCATCAACAACATTCAAACAGGTGAGAAAGAAAAACCTAATGCCGCTGAAGTACTACACCGTTTAGATGAGCTTGATAGAGAATGGGGTAAAGCTCACCTAAGAGTAGAAGCAAATGATCTTTTAGTACTAGGTGATAACAATCAAACTGTAGTTAAGATTTTTATAGAGACTGATAAAGAGAGAGAATTTCTTAGAAGCTTTTACGGGATCTAAGAAGAGTTCTCAGTCTTTTAATTTAAAAGAGTAGTAAAGCGATAAAAAAAGCATAGCAGATGCTACGCTATATAAAACTGTGTAACTAAAAAAATGTAAAATTGCTCCTCCAAGTATGGAGAAAAAGAGACCAAAAGATATAATATTTATCTGTATAGCCACATAAGTAGGTCGCTTTTGTGCAGGAGCGATAGATAGGATAAGGTTTCCAGATGCGATGCGATTTCCATCAAGTGCCGCTCCTATGAGGAAAAATATCAAAGCGTATTGATAGATGTTAGATGCTACAAAAGCCATGAGAATGGCAACTATTTGCATCATTATAGATAGATTTGCAGTTAGTCTGTTTTTACCCTTACCACTAAGTCTTCCCCACAAAAAATTACTAAGCATCGCACCTACCATTTGAGTAGTTATAAAACTACCAATAGCCACACCATCTAGATCTATCTTAGTTTGAGCATCGAGAATAATAAAGGGAAGAGCTATGAGATAAGCGTAGGCTAAAAAGAAGGTCTTTAGCTGGATCTGTAGATCTTTGTCAGCCTTTAGAGTTAGCCATGAGTTGTGTAAAAATGTCTTAAATGAGTTCTCTCTTTTGTTTACATCTTCTTTTATAGGCTCATCAATAGTTCCAAATGAGATATAACCAAGACCCATAATAAAGGAGCTAATGATAAAGAGGTAACCATAACTATAAGGTGCTTGAAATGTGTGAATGATCCAACCAGCCAAAGCACCACTAAGAAGTCCTCCTGCTCCGCTAAAAAACTGTCTATAAGCCATCGTTTTTCCACGGAACTTGTGAGAGAAAATTTTAGCGATGATATCTTTGAAGTAGATTGCTCCAAAACCTGCACTAAAAGAGAATAAAAAAAGTCCTAAACCTATGCAAAAAAGAGTAAGGTTTGGACTATCTTCGCCAAAGACCACAATAGCCACACCAATAAAAAACCATGCTAAAAATCGGATAAAAAAGACTCGCCTCATGTATGGCAACATAAGCTTGTAGCTTTGAGCTTGAAATGCAGCAAAGAGTTGAACAACAACTGCTCCACCACGCAAGAGAGCTGCAAAAAAACCAACAAGCATAGAACTTCCACCGAAGTGATTTACGATGAGTGGCAAGATTGTCGAAGGCTCAGCGATAGTAGTCCCAATAGTTAGAAAAAAACCATGCAAGATATTTCTTATATGGTTTGAAAACTTATCCATACTACTTCAACATCTCCCAACCATCATCTATACTAACAGCTCTTTGTGTGACAAAAAGATAGAGTGCTGCATTTAATTTTGCTAACTCCATGAATTCATCTGATGGGTCTTGAACTTGCTTTAGTGACTCTTGGAGTGTGATAGCATCCCATGATTTTGTGTAGTTGATACCAAAGTGCTCTGGATCTACGATGATCTCTTCAACATCTCCTTTATCACAAATCCAAAGTCTTCCTTTACTAAAAAGCTCTGGAGTTCCTTCATTTCCTTGAATAAGTGCAAATCTTTTATATTTGTCTGAGTAGATCTCTACATACTTTTGAACAAAAGGTTTATGGAAAACACCAGTTATTGCGTACTCACTATTTGCTACATTTGGAAGTTTCTCTATAGTGTTTAGTCCTGTACGAAGTCCTAGATTCATGCGAATCTCAGTGAGGTCGCTCATCTCTTTAAAAAATTCAGCTCTATCAAAATAGTGAGCGTTTTCATTAAGAGACATATTTGTACAGATGTCTTTTAGCGTAATGCCACCTTTTGCTGGAGTTAGTTTGTCTCCGATAAGTATAAGATTTAGATTTGAATCTTCTAAAACCTTTGCAACAAGTGGAAATATATAAGGGTTATTAACTTTTCCATCAAATGGATAACCTAACTCTAAAGAGTTTTTGATCGTACTTCTTTTTACATAAGCATCACAAGCCTCAACTACACCTCTAAACTCCGTAATAGTTTCAGGCTTTAGTCTCCATCCCAAGAGAAAAGCAGCAATTTGCTCGTTTGGAACACTACGATCTAGCATCTGCTTCATCATATCTTTTGACTCTTCTAAGCTGAGATCTCTATTGCCCTTAACTCCTGTTCCAACCGCATGTATATATTTGAAAAAATCCATCCCTCTTCCTAGTATTTAATTGTTAGATAACTTTACTTTTGCACTTAACTTCAAATAATGCCTGTATAGTGCTTCGCAGTATAGCAATTATAGGTGTAAAATCTTTATTTTTCATTACAATGTCATAAAGTTGTATTATTTTACCTATATTT
>NZ_JALOAN010000070.1 GCF_023228785.1 Sulfurimonas sp. | reverse complement strand
CGCGCGACCCATTTGCACCGCATTAGCCATGATTCAAGTCCTCAATGTTTATTCCGCAACGGATCGAACTTTTCCAACCGCTCCGGCTTTTCGGCGAACAGATTATTGATCAGCGCCGTCTGCAACGCCGCACGGTCGAACGCGTCCTCGAGCGTGCCCTCACGCATCCAGACCAATTCACGCAAAGTCAGGTCGCATTGCCCGGGGCTTCCGGCTCCGGTACGTCCACAGAGGCGGCAGACATCCCGCCAGGACCAGCCAACGCCGTCAGCCGCTCCACGATTTCCGCCTCCGCCACGCCGTCGCCGCGCAGCGCCACCTCGGCTTGCAGCATCCGCCGCTGCATTTCGGTCCCGCACCGCAGGGTAAAATTTACCACCGCGTTCGCGGCCGCCTCCTGTGACCGGGCCAGTGCCGGGCCTTCCAGAGCCTCGAAAAATTCGTCCTTCGTCTCGCCGTGCGCCGTCACCCATGAACCGCGCCGCGTGCCCGCGTACGCCAGGTCCAATAACTGCGCCGAATCCATCAGGCACGGCACGAAATGTTCCAGCTTCGCCCGATGCTCGCGGCAAAACGCATGCGCAATCGCCACCGTAATCCGCACGTCGCGCTCGCGGCCGCGCTGATCTGTGAATTTCGTATTCAGTTCGTTGTCCATGGTTCTCTCCGCTTTATCCCGCCTGTGCAGGAAGAATGTTCAAGGATGTTCCCGCGCCCGGGGAATTCCGGGCGCGGGCCTTATCCGACTCAGGAGCCGGCGACGAATTCGCTCGAAGACACGGTGCCGACCGCGGGCACGGCCTTGTTCTTCAGCGTGTATGAAATGGTGGACATGTCGTTCATCGGCTCGCCTTCCGACCCGCCGAACACGCCGCACGTCACCCGCTCGGCGTAACACCCGTCAGTGGCTACCGACCCGCCGCGCACGCGCAAAACGTCGACCGTAGTGTTGGCACGATAAGCCGCGTCCAACGCTGCCAGCGCCGCGTTCGCGTCTTCGTCCTCGGACGGAATCAGGCTGTCGAACTCGGCCGACCAGGCCTTCAGCCCGTCTTCGGTGGCGCTGTAACCGTCGCGCGCGGTCTTCCGCGACGTGCCGTCGATCTCGCCCTTGTCCTTGTTGAACGTAACGTCCTTGGCCAAGTCGATTTCGGTCCACGTCGGCGACTCCGTGGTGTTGGTGTTGATGTACAGGTAATTTTCGAATCCTTTGTTCGGCATCTCTTTCTCCTTTTCCTTTACAGCGAATTACGCCAATATCGCGGAATCGCATGGTCCGCGCGGCGGCGGGCCGGTCCCATGAACGCCCTGGTAATTATCTTTTTCGTCCCGTGCTCCATCAGCGGTCCGGCCGCGCCCTTGGGCCACCGCGCGCCGATCCAAACCGTATGCTTGCCCATGGCATAACCGATCGATCCGCGCAGATTGCCCGTGCGCACGTTCGGCGGCTCGCCCGGGCGACTCGCTTCCCACGCAATCGACTTTTTGAATCGCCCCGCCTCGTCGCGCCGCCGCACGGCGGGAGCCTTGCGCATGCTCCTCTTCGCGTCGGCGCCGATCAACCTGGCCGCCGCCCGCAGGTTTTTGCGCTCCGCCGCATTTATGCGCCGCTTCAACTCCCGCGCGTCGATGCTGTACGCGAAGGAAAACCCGCCGCCGCCGCCGTGTTTGCCGAGGCCGACCACGGATCGCCGCCGCGCCGGGCGTTCCAGGTTCGACATTTTCTTCATCGCGCCCATGGCTATACCCTCCGGTCCATCCGGAAACGGATCGACAGCACGGACACGAACAGGCCGCTTCCCGCGTCCTTGGGGTCGTACACCGGCTCATTCTCTACCGCCTCAACCGGCGCGGAAAACGACGCATCCAGCAACGCCAGATAGATTTCGTCCATCAGCTCCAACATGCTTTCCATCGCGTCGGCGTCTAACTGCCCGTCGGCGGCGTCCACCCGCGCGAACACCCCGACGTCCACCATGTAATCGCACCGCGCGAACCGCCGCGCCGACCGCAAACCGCCGCCCTTGTCGCCATACGTCGCCGCCGCGGGCATGACCATGACCCGCAACGTCTCGCCGTCCTTCGGCGTGTACGCGGACAGGTACGACAGCTCGGCCGTAAACGTCTGTGAAAACGTGCTCGACGCGTTCAGGGCCGCGACCACTTCGTTCGCCAGATCGGTCAAGGGGGACGCCATCGTCTACTCCATTTTCCGGAGCGGTATTTTCCGCATCAGCCGCTCGCGGTCGTATTTCCCCGGCTGCATCACCGTATACGTGCGCCCGTCGTCGGTGCGCACCGCATCATGCAGGCGCGGCTCCACAGCACCCGCGCCGAAATCCAGATCCTCGCCCAATACCGTCAACGACGCGTCGCCGACGGCGATCCGCATCGCCGCCCGGTCGTCGTATTCCGTAACGGCTGGTCCAAGGATACCGGTCAGCGTAACCACCGCATCGCCGCGACTGTACGTCACCGACTGCCCGAAGGCGGCCAGCATGTCGAGGTCCAGCGCATGCATGGTGTCGCCGAACGCCGAACGCGACGGATCGTCCGCCGTATCCGCCGCCGCGAACCACACCGGATCGGTCTGCCCCGGCGCGGCGCATTGCGACGCATTCGAGGAAATCACCCGCGCGAAATACACGCCCGCCGCCAGCGGCACGTCTTCTGATCCGTCGCCGGAAAACGTCACCGTCGCCGCCTCCGGCCACGATCCGTCCGCCGCGCGCACGTACACGACGTTCGTCGTCGCGTCCGTCGCACCCGTCACCGCAATCCGCACCGTGCCGTCGCCCAAATCGGATACGCTCAGGATCGGCTGCGCCGGCACGTCCACCGTGACCACAAGCGACCCCGTGTATTGGGTGCCGTTCGCGCCGTACTGGTAATCCTGCTCGACGTGCGCGGGCGGCGCGTACGCGTATACGCCGTCGGCGTAATTCGTGGTGTGCCCGGTCAGGACGTACTCCGGCGCCGGGTAATCGGGCGGGCGCAGCGTCGCCGTGTCCGACACGCTCCACGCGGATTCGTTGCTGAACGTATCAACGGACCGGGCGCGCACCGCCACCGTGTCGCCGTCGGAAAACATGCCCATCATGGAGATGTGGCGCTCGAAACGGTACCCGGCCCGTTCGGTTTCCGTGCCCGCAAGCGCGCGGTTGAAATGCATCGAATCGCCCGCCGCGACTTCCGCCTGCGCGTTGAAGGGCACCCAGCCGGCGGCGTTGACGTTGATGTCGATCCGCACATACGCGAAATCGGTATCGGTCGGCTCGGCCCAGTCGGCGCGCATGCCCAGCACCGTCGCGCCCGTCGCGACAATCGCCCGGATTTCAGGCACGCCCGGGGGCGTGACGTCGCTTACGTATGTATCGCATTCGACCGACTCAACCGTGGCATACGCCCCCGCGTTCGCGATTTTCACCTCGAACGCGTAATAGGGCATGTCGTCGTTATCCGTGGCCTGAAACGCGGCCAACCCCATGAACGACGACCAATCGCCCAGCGCCAGCGGATTGCTGCCCGAACGATAACGAAGCTCCACCGTGGGGGATTCGGTGGTGGATACCGCGAACGTTGACCGGTCGAACGAATGACCCGCACCGGCGAAACACGTCGTTTCGCCGCTGTCGTGCGGCGCGACCGTGCCGGACGTCTCCCACCCGGCCGCGAAATCGACGAGGTCGCACGACCAATCCGTCGTGTAGAAATCCGTGGAGCCGGCCTGATCCGTGTAATCGATCGCTTTCGCGCCTAACT
>NZ_JALOAN010000037.1 GCF_023228785.1 Sulfurimonas sp. | reverse complement strand
AAGAATCATCACATTTATACCTGTTATAAGCACAATAGCATGATAGATTATTCCTCCAGATGAGTACTCATATATAGCGTTTGGATTTGCATTGTAGATAGCAATAGCAACTAGACCTAAGAGAAGAGTAATTATTGAGACAACAAGCTTTACAACAAATGCTCGACCCATATAGAAGTTATAGTTTATCCACCAGCTCAAAATCCCTGGAACCATAGCAACAAATCCCATCACCGTTGCAACAAAGAAAGAGTAAAAAACTCCGATGGCATAAGCCTCTTTTGGAGTTACTAAAAAGAGTGCGTCCATACCAGCGGCAAAGATATGTAAGGCTATGGGAAAGTGCACCACTGCAGGATGTGGATGATACTCTTTATACCAAGATCTTAGTTTTGATTTTAAAGGCTCATCAGATTTGGCCTTTGGCTCTTGAGTTTTTTCGCCCTCTTCAAGCCTGCCGACAACCTTAAACCTTTTAAAAACCTCCGTACTATGCGGTGCATCTGGGAGTTCAGAAGTCAAATCATGCCCTGCGGTATGACTTCCTTGATGGTTGCCACCTTTCCAAAGAGGACTATCAGTCACATCATATACTACATTTTTGTAGGCGATATAAGCCTTCGCACCATTTTGACCATTGTGCTTCTTAAGTTCGTCTATTGTCATCTCAATATCCTTTAACTCTAATAAGTATATATAGCTTCTATTAACTCACTAGATCCTTCTATACAATATCTCAGAAAAAATAATAGATTGATTATAATGTTGTATTAATAAATAACTTTAACTTATAAAGTAGATTGATATAATTAGATAAAAAAGCGATATTTTACGCTCCTTCCTTAGCCACATTCGTTGTAATGACATAATTATCTCTTCCATTCTCTTTTGCTTTATATAGCATTTCATCGGCTCTTATCATCAAGATCTCTTCATCTAGATTCTCATCGGCCTTAGTGCATACTACTCCTATGGAGATTGTTAAAAACTCACCTGCTTTGCTAGTTTCGTGTTTTATCTCTCGTAGCTTTATACTTTGACAGATCTCACCGGCAAGAGAGGCACTGTTTGACTCATCTATGTCTGTAAGTATGGCACCAAACTCTTCTCCCCCTAGCCTAAAAACAAAATCACTTGGTCGCTTGAGTGTGTCTTTCAAAACTTTTGCAACGCTCTTTAGTGCATAATCACCCTCTATATGTCCATAAGTATCGTTATATTGCTTGAAATAATCTATATCCATCATCATAAAAGTTATATAGGACTTTGTTCTTTTTGCTCTTTTTAACTCTCTCTCATAAACAAAGTTAAAATACCTTCTATTGTGTAGAGATGTAAGCACATCAGTGTAAGACACATTTTCAAGTTTTTTATTTGCCTTTTGTAGCTTTTTAGTAGTTAGTTCTAGCCTTGTATGGTCTCTTTGGATACTTTTAAAAACATAATAAGAGATGATAAGAATTCCCAAAATAGTAAGCCCTAATATGATTCCTATATTTAATATAATATTATCATATACTGTTAAAAATCTTTTTCTCTCATACTTTGCAAGCTCGATTTCATAATTTATAAGTTTTTTAATTATATTGTTAATGTACTCTACCCTAGCCTCAAAATTCTCTATCTCTATATTTTCTTGTAATATATTAGAAGCCATTTTACTAAAAAAACTATTTGTAGCATGGATCTCAATAGCTGCATACTCTACATATTGCAATTCATCATCTCTTTTAAAGTGAGCTTCATATTCTCTCCACTCTAACTCTATCTTTGAAATAGCTTCTTTTATCTGAGTACTTGCTTGTCCTCGACTTATTTGAGAATTTTTGACTTTATAAATAGTATTTGAAATTTTGCCATGATAGACTTGAAGTATGTTGTTTAGCTCAATGACTGGAACTAAAGATCCAAAATATATAGTATCGAGATTTTTTTTCACTGATGCCGTGTTTGAATATCCCATAGTTCCTACTAAAACTAGTCCTAGTGTGATAAGGATAAAAAGAAGCAAAAGTTTGCTTCTTAACTTCAGTGCCTCAATAAACTCCATTTAAATCCCATATTATATTATTTATTGTTTATAGATGGTATAGCAATTTTTATACCATTAATTTAACTATATGATTAATCTATAAACTAGATTCCGTGTCAAGCACGGAATGACGGAATGACGGCACTCGGGTCAAGCACTGAAGACAGTACACATGTCAAGCACTGAAGACGGCACGCGTGTCAAACACTGAAGATGGTGCTCGGGTCATCCTGAAACGGAAGATATGTCATCCTGAACTTGATTCAGGATCCAATTTGACAATCGTTCATAACATTCAATTTTATGCTAAAATGCTTGCAATATATTATGTGAGGTAAATTCCGTGGCAAAAATAGGATTTAAAAACAGGCTAAGAAAAATAATAGTAAAAAATATTAAAGCTGAAAAAAATATATTATTTTTAAAGAATTTTTAAAAAAAATGATTACACAAGAAAAACTCGGACTTATCAAAAAACTAAGCCTCTTCAAATCCCTAAGCATTGAGCAGATCGAAGATATAAGGGAGATTTCATCTATCATAGAATATCCAAAGGGCTCAATCCTTTACTATGAAAACGATTCTTATAACAAGATATTTTTCTTAATCTCAGGTGTTTTAAAAGTATATAAAATAGACAAGTTTGAAAATGAAATATTTTTATATCACATACACAAAAGCTCTCTGATCTCCGAACTTACAAGCCTAGAAGACAACTCCATCTATTGCTACTCTAACTCCGAGTTTATGGAAGATAGTGTCGTGCTAGAAGTTGATTTTGCAGAATTTAAAAAGAGATTTTTATCTAAGAACATACTTAACGATGAGTTTATAAACGAGATACTACTTAAAACTCACCAACTTCATTGTGTTGTAAATAGAGAGCTTGTTTTTGATGCTATTGCTAAAGTTGCTTATATGCTTAGTGATGATTTGGCGATGTTTAACTCTCTAAAACGACAAGATGTCTCTTTTATGTTGCATATTCAGCCTGAAACTCTCTCAAGAGTATTAAGTAAGCTAAAAAGAAGTAATATTATAGAAGTAGAAAATTCAATAGTTTCAATAATAGATCAAGATAAATTAAATAATATCTATAGGGGAGATATGTAATGAAAAAAGTTACAAGTATAAGTACTAAGATAAAGGTACTAGGGGCTTTACTTATCATTTTAATGCTTAGTGTTATCGCTATCACTATATATCTAAATCAACAAAATCAAAAAGACGCACTTATTATAAATATCGCTGGTAAACAAAGAATGCTTACGCAAAAGATGGCAAAAAATGTTTTTTACATTCATTATAGTTCCAACAAAGATTTCTATGAACTAAACTCTGCCATCGATGAGTTTATAGAGGGTTTAAATATTTTAAGAAATGGTGATTCTAATAAGAAAATCTCTCCAGTTCCGACATATCAAATCTCTCTACAACATTCAGAAATAAATGCACTTTGGGATGTTTTTTATAAAAATATACAAAACTTTAAGCTATACACCAACTCAAATGTAGATAAAAGTGTAGAACTCGAAGAAATTGTCACTACAATATATAGAGACAACACAAAACTGCTTGACAATGTAGACAAACTAGTCACAATGTACACAGATCATAGTGAGAGCAAAACAAGCTTTATAAAAACATTTCAATACTCAGCAGGGGCTACACTACTCTTACTTTTTGTATACTCTTTACTGCAACTTCGGTCCATTGAGTCTCATGTAGAAACCATAATGCAATACTCCAAAAAACTTATAAGTAGTAAAGACATAACAAAACTTGAGCCTATAGAAGTAAAAGCTGAAAGTGAGTCTGAAATACTAGAAGCTAGTGATACTATAAACTGTTTTATTCAAAAGATAAACTCCGCTATGGACTACTCAAATGAGGCACTTCTGCAATCTGAGAGAGCATCTTCAAAGCTTCAAGAACTAACATATGAATTTGACTCTATCATAGATGAGTTAAAAGACAAATCTTTGGCAAATAAACATCTAAACAATAGTGAAGATATAGTTATAGAATCAACAGAAGAGCTAATAAATTCTACTAGGAAACTATACAACCTAAAACTAGAGCTCGAAAAACTTACAAAGAGTTGCCAAGATACACAAACATAATAGTTATTTTAAGTGTTACTTATATTCCTTTTATCTTAAATAAAACTAATCTTAAAGTATTTCTCTAACTATTTGACATAGGTCAAAGATTTTTGACCCTCCATCCTGCTACTATTAAATCGTTAATGGACACCTTAACAAAAAAGTTGAGATGTGGCACTTTTTAAATGCCTTGTCTTGAAGATTATCAAATAGGAGAAAATATGTCACTTTCTAGAAGAGAATTTCTTAAAAGTTCAGCGGCCGCATCTGCAGCAGCAGCTATTGGTATGAGTGTACCAGCAGAGCTACAAGCAGCAGCGAATCAAGCTGAGGGCGACTGGAGATGGGATAAAGCAGCTTGTCGTTTTTGTGGTACTGGTTGTGGTATTATGATGGCTACAAAAGGCGGCAAAATCGTTGCAGTCAAAGGAGATCCAGCGGCACCAGTTAACCGTGGTCTTAACTGTATTAAAGGTTACTTTAATGCTAAGATTATGTATGGTGCAGATAGACTTACTCAACCTCTACTTCGTGTAGATGCAAATGGTAAGTTTGATAAACAAGGTAAATTTGCCCCTGTTAGTTGGGAGAGAGCGTTTGATGAGATGGAATTTCACATCAAAAAAGCACTAAAAGCAAGTGGACCTGAGGGTGTTGGTGTATTCGCTTCTGGTCAATACACTGTTATGGAAGGTTACGCTGCACAAAAAATGATGAAAGCAGGATTTCGTTCAAACGCAATTGATCCAAATGCTCGTCACTGTATGGCATCAGCGGTTGTTGGTTTTTACCAAACTTTTGGTATTGATGAGCCATCTGGCTGTTATGATGATATTGAGCTTACTGATACAATCATATCTTGGGGATCAAACATGGCAGAGATGCACCCGATCCTATGGTCTCGTGTAACTGATAGAAAATTATCAGATCCTGAGAGAGTAAAAGTTATAAATATATCTACATATAGACATAGAACTTCAGATCTAGCTGATGAGGAGATAATCTTTACTCCAAATACAGATCTAGCTCTTTGGAACTATATAGCTAGAGAGATTGTATATAACAACCCTGAAGCTATTGATTGGGACTTTGTTAAAAAACACATAGTTTTCTGTGCATCACCTGTAAATATGGGTTATGGTATGAGAAGATCTGATGAGAAGTCAATCAAAGAGGGTAAATATACAGCTCTTGAGATGCAAACAATTGATAAAGAGATGAAAAAAGTTGTCTCTGCTGCTGAAGCACCAGCTCTTAAACCTTATGGTTATAAAGAGGGCGATGTGATGGTAAATGAAAATGCTGGACTTAAGCACTGGCATATCAGTTTTGAAGAGTATAAAAAATTCTTAGAACCATACACACTTGACTATGTAGCAAAAATCTCAAAAGGTAATCCTGATGAAGATATCAATGAGTTTAAGAGAAAACTACAGCTATTAGCTGACTTATATATTGAAAAAGATAGAAAAGTTGTATCTTTTTGGACTATGGGAATGAATCAACATACTCGTGGAACATGGGTAAATACACTTTCATATAATGTTCACTTTTTACTAAACAAACAAGCAAAACCTGGTTCTGGAGCGTTCTCGCTAACAGGTCAACCATCGGCTTGTGGTACAGCTCGTGAAGTTGGAACTTTCTGTCACAGACTCCCAGCAGATATGATGGTAGCAAACCCAAAACATAGAGAAATTACTGAAAACAGATGGAAAATTCCAAATGGAACACTAAACCCTGTAGGTAACCAACACATTATGAAAATCCACCGTGATATTGAAGATGGATATATCAAGTTTGCATGGGTAAATGTTTGTAACCCTTATCAAGATACAGCATCTGCATCTCACTGGATTAAAGCAGCTCGTGAAATGGATAACTTTATAGTTACTTCTGATGGATACCCTGGTATTTCAGCTAAAGTTTCTGATCTTATCTTACCTTCTGCTATGATTTATGAGAAGTGGGGAGCTTATGGTAATGCAGAGCGTCGTACACAACACTGGAGACAACAAGTACTTCCTGTTGGAAATGCTATGAGTGATACTTGGCAATGGGTTGAGTTATCAAAAAGATTTACAGTTGGTGATGTTTGGGGTGCACAACCACTTCGTGGTGATAAATCACTTCCAGATGTTAGACAAGCTGCTTATGCTATGGGCTATACAGATAACACAACTATGTATGAGATTCTTTTTGCAAATAAAGAAGCTAAGTCTTATAAAATCGACTTAAAATCATTCCCACAAGCTGGATATGATAATACTGAGTGCAACGGAGATACACGAGATGTTGTTGGATCTGATGGTAAAGTATTTAAAGGTTACGGATTTATGATTCATGAGTACCTTTTTGAAGAGTATGCATCATTTGGTCGTGGTCACGCTCATGACCTTGCAGACTTTACAACTTACCATAAAGTTCGTGGTCTTAAGTGGCCAGTTGTTGATGGTAAAGAGACTCAGTGGAGATTTAACACTCAGTACGATCCATATGCTGCAAAAGCAAACAAAGAAGCTGGGACTACTAACTCTCATGCATTCTATGGAACACTTGCTAAGAGTCTTGCACAAGGTGACTTAATGGGTATTACAGATAAGACTCAACTAGGTCTTGCTAATAAAGCTAAAATTTTTGCTCGTCCATACATGGATCCTCCAGAAATTCCAGATGAAAACTATGACACGTGGTTATGTACAGGTCGTGTACTAGAGCACTGGCACACAGGAACTATGACTATGCGTGTACCTGAGCTTTATCGTGCAGTTCCTGAAGCACTATGTTATATGCACCCACAAGATGCAAAAGACAAAGGGCTAAAACAAGGCGGTCTTGCATGGGTTGAATCTCGCCGTGGTAGAGTAAAAGCTAGAATCGAGACTCGTGGTAGAAATAGACCATCTCGTGGGCTTGTATTTGTTCCATTCTTTGATGAAAAAGTATTTATCAATAAAGTTTGTGCTGATTATACTTGTCCACAATCTGGCCAGACAGACTTTAAAAAATGTGCGGTAAAAATTTACCAAGCATAATAAAAATAGAGAAAGGGAAGTATCGTTTTGAGCGAAAACAGACCTATTATAAAAAAGAAAAGACAACCAGTAAGTGATAGACGAAAGTTTATCTTAAACATGGCTCGTGGTGCAGGACTTGCTGCCATGGGTGGATTTATATGGAGTGCGTATGTTGATGAAGTTACAGCTTCAACACTTCTACTTCGTCCACCTGGAGCTATAAATGAAGATGACTTTTTGAAGACTTGTATCAAGTGTGGACTCTGCGTTATTGCATGTCCATACGATACTCTAATGCTTGCTAAGCCAGGAGATAACAAACCTTTAGGGACACCATATTTTATACCTAGAGATATACCTTGTTATATGTGTCCAGATATTCCTTGTGTACCAGTATGTCCTACTGGTGCATTGGATGAGAAAAGTGTTACAACCGATGGAGTACTAGATATAAACATCGCAGAGATGGGATTAGCTGTAGTTGATGATGAAAGTTGTATAGCTTTTTGGGGAATACAATGTGATGCTTGTTATAGAGCTTGCCCTATTTTGGGCGAGGCTATAACTATTGAATATTCTAAAAATGAAAGAACAGGAAAACACGCTTTTATGAAGCCCATTGTACATAGCGATGCTTGTACTGGATGTGGTCTTTGTGAGAGAGCTTGTGTCACTGAAAAACCAGCTATTTTTGTACTACCTCGAGAGACTGCAATGGGTAGAGCTGGAGATTACTATATCAAAGGTTGGGATAAAGATGATGAGAAGAGGCTTGAGAATGCTTCGGAGATCAAAACAACAACTGAGATTAGTAAAGAGAGTGCAGTGGACTCTTTAAATGATTCGGGGGATTTATACTAATGGCTACGCTATGGAACAGTTATAGATACCTCATTTTAAGAAGGTTTACACAAGTTAGTTTACTGGTTTTGTACTTTGGTGCAAATGCTTGGGGATGGACCATTTTAATGGGAAACCTTAGTTCATCTAAAGTTTTTGAAATCATTCCTTTGAGTGATCCGTACGCAGCTCTCCAAATGCTAGCAGCTGGAGCAGTTTTAGCGGCAGATCTACTTATAGGTGTGTTGATTTTAACACTCTTTTATTTTATTATAGGCGGTCGAGCTTTTTGTAGTTGGGTTTGTCCTGTAAATATGATAACTGATAGTGCTAATTTTTTAAGAAGAAAGCTAGATTTTGATCGTGTTCAAGGGATTAAACAACCAGCATCTAGAAATATACGCTATTGGGTATTGGCTCTTAGTCTCATAATCTCAGCGGTTATGGGTGTAACAGCTTTTGAGTTTTTATCGCCTATATCTATGGTTCATAGAGGTATTGTTTTTGGTTTAGGCTTTGGTTGGGCAGCAATGCTTATCATTTTTCTTTTTGATCTATTTGTCCTAAAAAATGGTTGGTGCGGACATATCTGCCCACTTGGTGGATTTTACTCCATCTTAGGAAAGTTTAGTCTTATAAGAGTACATCACACACAAGAAAACTGTACTCTATGTATGAAGTGTAAAGTTGTTTGTCCAGAGCGTCAAGTACTACATATGATAGGTAAAGAGTCTTTACCTGTACTTATGGGAGAATGCACAAATTGTGCTAGATGCATAGAAGTATGTGATGACGATGCTCTTGGGTTTTCGATAAGAAATCTAGTGAAAAATAAAAAAACGGGAGAGTAAAATGAAATTATTAAGCAAAGTAACAGTTGGTTTATTTACTGCAGCGCTTCTTTTTGTTGGTTGTGGCAATGATGCTAAACCTACATCTCAAGAAACAGTTAAACCTACTATTTCAGAGGAGTCCTTAGGACTTAGAAAAACTAACTTGTACGCAGAGGAAGCAGAGACAATTGGTCATCAAGCCAACTACTCAACAGCTGTGGCAGGAAGTGGAAACATGATAAAAAGAGCATTTCAAGATGCTCCACCTATGATTCCGCATGATATAGAGGGAATGTTAATTATAACTATAAATGACAATCAATGTACTACATGTCATATGCCAGAAGTAGCTGAATCTATGGGGGCTACACCACTTCCAAGTTCACACTTTACAGACTTTAGACCAGCGACTTCTGTGAATAATGAAGGTCGTTTAACTAAAAATGGTAAAGCTATAGTAAATACAACTAATGTAAACATGGATGATATTTCTATAAAATCTACTGGGAGTCACCTAGCTGGTTCTCGATTTAACTGTACACTTTGTCATGCTCCACAATCAGGAGATGACTTAGCAGTCCAAAACAATTTTGAGCCTGACTTTACAAACAAAGATGGTGCAAGTGCATCTAGTTGGAGTGGGACAAAGTTAATGGAGGGATTAGATACTATTAATGGTATCTAATACTAAGATGCAAAGGAGAGAGCTTTTTAGCTTTCTCTCTTCATCCCTAAAAGGAGAGGAGAGAAAAGTAAAAGAAATTATATTAAGACCTCCCTATTATGAGGATATATCTCTTTTTCACAAAGAGTGCATAGAGTGCGAGGCACCCTGCATCACTGTTTGTGAAGAAGATATTATAAAAATAGCGAGTGATAAGACTCCATATTTGGACTTTTTAAGTAGTGGCTGCACCTATTGTGATGAGTGTACAAAAGCATGTCCTCACGGAGTTTTAAAGCTAGAATTTAAAAAACCAATAGATGCAGATGTTATAATAAACATATCTAAGTGTATTAGTTGGGAGGGTGTGATGTGTTTTTCATGTAAAGACCCTTGTTTAGAAGATGCCATAGAGTTTAAAGCCATGTTTATGCCTAGTATTAACATGAGTAAATGCACAGCTTGTGGATTTTGTATAGGGAGATGTCCAACTTACGCAATAGAGATCCAAGAAAAAAAGGAACAAAATGTTTTATAAACTTCTAAGCGTATTATTATTAGTAAGTAGCCTAGGTGCTGCAAAGATAAGTGAGCCAACTATCAGTATGCAAACGAGTGGTTTTGTGGTAGATCTAGTAGCACATGATGACAAGCTCTATTGTGCAACTGATGCGAGTAGCGTTGATATTTTTGATATTGAGACCAAAGAGCTCTTAGAAAATATAAAAGTAGATCAAATCACAGACTTTATGGGAGATGTTATAGACTCTAAGATCTACTCCGTAGATGTTTTGGGTGATATGCTTATGATCTTATCTCAAGCCGAGAAAGGTGCTAGAAGAATTCATTTATATAGAGATAAAAAACTAGAGCTTATTATTCCCTATACTGACGGTCTTTTTATTGCAAAAGCTAAGTTTTTAGATAAAGATACACTTTTGCTTGGACTTTTAAGTAATGAACTTATCTCTTATGATCTAAAAAACAAAAAACAAAACTATAAGATCCAAGTCTCACAATCAAAATTTTCTGACTTTGTTCTTATAGATGAAAAAACTAGAGTTGTCGTAGCAGATGAGAGTGGCAACTTAAAAATACACAGCACAGAAGATGGTTCATTTAGTAAAATGCTAGGAGGTCAAAACTTAGACAATGTTTTTCAAGTAGATAGCAAAAAAGGCATCATAGCTACTGCAGGGCAGGATAGAAAAACAGTAGTTTATAACCTAAATAATGGTTCAAACTTTTACAAAAATGCTGACTTTCTTATTTATAGTGTAGCAATTTCGCCAAGTGCAAAGCTAGTTGCATACTCAAATGATGAGCAGAGTAATGTAGAGGTTTTTAAAGTATCTACTCATGGTGCTATTGGACATTTTGGAGGAAACAAGGGAACTATTTCAAAGATTCTTTTTATAAATGAAAAAGAGTTTTTTATAGGTAGTGACTCTACAACTCTAAACTACTACAAAATCAACTAAAAGGATAAGTATGCAATATAATGAAAGTGAATTTTTGTTTGAAACTGAAGTTCCAGCAGAAGAGACAATCATATCAAGAACTGATTTGGATGGAAATATCACATATGCAAATGAGACATTTTGTGAGATAAGTGGATATGAGGTAGATGAGCTTATTGGAATGCCACACAATATTGTAAGGCATCCAGATATGCCAAGCGCTATTTTCAGTGAACTATGGGAAGCTCTACATAATGGTGAGCAGTGGAGAGGTGTTATTAAAAATCTAAGAAGTGACAAAGGCTACTACTGGGTTAATGCCATTGTCTCTGGGGTTTTTAAAGATGGCGTTTTAGTTGAGTATAAGTCTATTAGAAGCCCAGTAAGTAGAGAAGACAAGATTAAACATCAAAAGTTATATGATAAGATGCGCCAAGAAAATGGCGAAAAAGTAAGAAAAATTATTTACGAAGGAAAATAGTATGAATGTATCAAGTATAGTAGTTAAATGTCTGCCAAAATATGTAGAAGAAGTTGTAGAGAGCCTAAAGAGTTGTGAAGTTTGTGATTATCACTTACATGATGAAAAAGGTAGAGTTATTATCACAATAGAGGGAGAAGGTGTTGAAGAGGAATTGAAAAAACTCTCGGTTATAGAAGCTATCCCTCATGTTATATCTGCTGATATGCAGATGGCTTATAGTGAAGATGAACTCGATGCTCACATGGAAGTTATAAACAATGCCGATGTGGTTCCAAAGATGTTAAATGATGACAATGTAGACCCAACTAAGATAGTTTACAATGGCGACTTAAAGAAAAAAGACTTGGGGAGTTTTGTAAAAAGTTTTAATAATACTTCAAGAGGTAGCAAGTAAAATGAGCGTAGTCTTTGAAGCGATTATAAAGGTTGATGAAAAACTAGATTGGCTAATAGAGTTAAAAGACAATGTAGTTCAAAGATCTCACAACTGTTTAGATATGGATGAGTTTTTACAAAAGATTGAAGAGTTTGGTGCTGATTATGGTGGTCATATCGATGAAGTAAAGTGGAGTAAAGATGACAATGTCTCTCCACAAGCTATGGATGAGATACGACTTCTTATGGCTAAACACCAACAAGAGATAGAAGATGCAAAGGAGAAAGAGGGTTGATTGCAAAGGCTATAAAAACAGATAAATATTACGAGCATCAAGAGATAGAAGCACATCTTAAAAATGTAGAGTTTATTATTATGGCAGCAGCAGCTCCAAGTCACTTTAAGGATACTCCTATTCACTTTACTATCTTTTTAAACACAAGTGATGAGCTACCACAAGATATAAAAAATGCAGTATTTGAGAAATTTTTAAAAGATTACAACATTAAAAACCCAAAAGAGCTGATGAGTCAGTTAATGCCAGTAGGATTTTCCATGAGTGCTCAAGATACAGCTATGCCACTACTTTTAGTAAAACCAGAAGATCAGCGAAGTATTCCTCATGTTCTTATGCATGTAATGGATTTCTTAGCAGATAGTGATGAGTTTACAGAGACAAAAGAGCATAAACTCACAGGTTGGAGTTACAAGTATAACTCCTAGTCAAGCTTTACGAGGTTGAAACCTCGCTTTCAAAGAGATGCGTCACTTTGAAGTTGCAAGACTTTTGGAAGCGATGCTTCAGCTTCGCACTTTGTGACTTTTTTAAGTTCTACGACTCTTAGCCTCTACTTCTTCTATACTTTTTGCTATTTTTTTTGAAAGGTTTTTATGAGATCTTTTAGTGACTTGTATATCGTCCTCTATGCGGATCCCAATCCCACGAAACTTCTTTGGCACGTTCTTATCATCTTTACTTATATAGATTCCAGGCTCTATTGTTAGGATCATGTTCTCTCTTAGGGCTATCTCTTTTTTGTTTTTATCAAAATAAGGTGCCTCATCGTGAACATCAAGACCCATCCAGTGCCCTATTCCATGTGGATAGTACTTTTTGTGTGCAAGTTTTTTTATAAGTTTGTTTCTCTTACCACTCATAATGCCAAGCTTTATCATTCCATCTACAAGTAAAATCTCCGCTTTTTTCTGCAGGTCGCTTCTTAAGATCTTTGGTTTTATCATCTCTATAACTTTTTTTTGAGTATCTAAAACTAACTCATAAAGATCTCTTTGAGCTTTTGTAAACTTGCCATTTACTGGAATCGTTCTTGTAATATCACTCGCATAGTAGTCATACTCACATCCAGCATCTATAAGAATGAGTTCTTTATTTTTTAGATCTTTGTTATTTGAAATGTAGTGAAGAGTGTTTGCACTATCTCCACAAGCTACTATTGAGGTATAGGCATCACTATATGCTCCATTTTTCTTAAATGTGTACTCTATCTTTGCGAGAAGCTCATTTTCTCCACTGCCAATTTTTTTAAATTTCATAGCATTATGATGAGCTTTTTTTGTGATTTTTATAGCTTTTTTAATAAACTTTATCTCTGCTTTTGACTTTATAAGCCTCATCTCTTTTATAAAAATTGAAATATCATAATGTGCTATAAAATTTCTTTTTACACTCTTTTTTATTTTTGGTGTCTCTTTTGTAAAGTCAAAATATAGATTTTCTTTATCTTTGCAAAACTCTTTAACACTTTTTTTGAGATCTGAACTAACTCTCACTTCATCAAATAAAAATCTCTTCTTTGCCTCAACAACTCCGAGTCTTTTACCATTCCAAAGCTCTTCTTGTGCATCTTTTTTTTGTACAAAGAGTATAGTTTTTATTTTTTTTCTTGACTTTAAAAAAACTAAACAAGCATTATCTTCTTTAAAACCAGTAAGATAGTAGAAGTTGCTATCTTGTCTGTATAAATAGTTAGTATCGTTTGAGCGAACTTTTGCCTTGGCACTAAAGAGCAGTGCTACTGAATTGTTTGAGAGTTTTTTTGCTAATTTTGTTCTTCTTTTTTTATACTCTGACTCTTTAATCATCTACAAGCCCCACTAAGAAATTCCAAACCTTCGTTTATAACTTCCTCAAGTCCTGCATCTAGAGCTTCAACTCCACCCATTGCATCCAAGCTTTCAACATCTTTTATTATGCTAAAACTTTTTGTAGCTATACTTTTGTTTGTTTTTGCATCTATAAGAGTAAAACACATAACTATTCTTACATATGATGAGTTCAAATCATCACTAAAGTACTGCATAAAGTCTTGTATATTTATCTCTAAAATCAAGTCACTTCTGCTTCTAGATTTTGCATTTTGTACACTCTCAAAAAGTTTTGCATCTCTTAGTGCTGAAAATATTTGTGAAGATATCTCTTGATTTGGTGAGTTATTCCACTGCGACTGAGAGTATGAGTAGATCTTGTGTTTGTCTTGCATATAGTTCATCTCTAAGGTCATTAGAGTGTTTGAGCTAAAAGCTGAAGAGACTTTTAAGGACTTATCTTTACAAGTGTTTGTATAACTTTTTGAACTGAAATCTTTTAAAGATAACCTATATTCAGTAATGGCTGGTTTTGTAATAGAACAACCTGAGAGTAAAAATATAAATATAGTTATAAGGTAGATATTTTTCATCATTTTTCTCCTGGACCTTTTTTAATCTCTTCTTGCATAAAGAGTATATCGCTTGGACTTCTCTCATGTTGATTTAGTGTCTCTTTTAGTCTGATTATAAGATATTCAAATTCAAGAAATGTATTATTTATAGTTGGAATAATCTCACTAGATATCTCTTTTAGATTGAACTCGCCACCTGCAACTGCTTTTTTAAATTCATTCATAGCCTCTTCAATGCCCATATAGCTACCCATAATGGACTCTAGTGAACTAGAAACTTTATTTTCCCACTCTATACTATTGTCTACAAACTTATCAACCTTTGGCATCAGCTCATCTAGTTTTTTAGATGCACTATTTAGATTTCTAAGTGATGAGTGAAGGTCATCTATAGCCTCCTCACTCATAAGTTTGTCCATTTTTTTCATAAAAGATGCGCTTGACTCTAATATGGATGCTATCTCTTTTTGATTTTTGTCATCTAGTAACTCTTCTGTTCTACTAAGTGTTTCAGAGAGTTTTGTGGTTACACTTCCAAATGATTCTTCGAGCTTCTCAAGAAATGAAGCTTCTGTTTTTATAACAGGAAACCTTTCACCCTCTTTTGCCACAAGAAGTGGTGAGTTATTATCTCCTAAACTAAGATTTATATAGCTAAGTCCCGTGATTCCTTGAGATGTTAGTTTTGCAACTGTGGTCTCTTTTATGGGCGTTGATTTTAAGATAGTTACTTGAACTTCTACTTGTTCGGAATCTTCTGGATTTATCCTCAGTCTTGTGACTTTACCCACATCTATACCTCTGTACTTTACAGCTGCATCTATATTTAAACCCAAAATAGACTCATCAAAGAGTATGTTGTACTTTTGGGTATCTTCATCTACTGTTGGCTTTAGTAGCCAGTAAGTAAAAGCAATCATCAACGCGGCCCCAAAAAGAACTAAGATACCAACTAATGTGTAATTTACTTTATTGTTCAAAATCGCTCCTAAAAAATGTTTGTATAAACTTGTTTGTAGAGTTCTTGATATTTTTAAGATCACCCTCATAGATTATCTTTTTTTCATCTATAATAGCAACCCTGTCAAGTGTAGCATAAATTGATTGTAGATCGTGCGACACCATTACGATGCTAAGATCTAGTAGATCTCTAAGTTTTAGTATCAAAGAGTCAAACTCTCTTGCAGATATTGGATCTAGTCCACTTGTTGGCTCATCTAAGAAAAGTAACTTTGGATCCATAGCAAGTGCACGAGCAAGGGCTGATTTTTTTTTCATACCACCACTTATTTGTGATGGATAAAGAAGTGCATCACTTGATTTGAGCCCAACAATAGCTATCTTAAATTTTACGATCTCATCTATCATTTTTTGTGAGAGATCTGTATATTCTTTTAGTGGCAGAGAGATGTTTTCTTTAATATTTAAAGACGAAAAAAGAGCTCCAGCTTGAAATAAAACACCCCACTCGCTTCTTAATTTTTGTGCATTGTCACTAGATATTGTACTAAGATCATGACCTAGTACTTCTATCTTTCCCCCGCTAATTTCTTGGAGCATTACCATCTCACGTAAAACTGTAGTCTTCCCACATCCTGATGGTCCTACAAGACCAAATATCTCGCCTTTGTTAACGGTTAGATTGAGTCCATCATGGACTACTTTTGTACCAAATACAGTTCTTACATCTCTTACTTTTATTAGAGCCTCCATCATATCCCCAGATTTGTAAAGATAATAGAGAATATTGCATCACAAACTATGACAGCAAAGATAGATTCAACTACACTTTTTGTTGTGTTAAAACCAATACTTTGAGTATCATTTTTTACCATCAAACCTCTATAAACACCGATAGAAGCTATTAAAAATGCAAAAAACGGACCCTTTATTAAACCTATAAAAAAGTGTTTTGGAGCTACTGCTTCATTTAATCTATCAATAAAAAGTGAAGGAGAGATCCCAAGATCTATATATGAGACGATTATCCCGCCAAATATCCCCATAATATCCGCAACAAAGATAAGTAAAGGCATTGTAATCATTAGTGCTATGATGCGGGGTAAGACCAAAAATAAAAAAGGGTCAAAACCCATAGTTCTCATCGCATCTAACTCTTCGGTAATCTTCATAGCTCCTATTTGAGCAGTAAATGCTGAACCACTTCTACCAGCTATTACAATAGCTGTCATCAAAGGCGCTAACTCTCTAAATATCGAGATACCAAGCATATCCACTATAAATATATTTGCTCCATATATCTTTAGTTGAAATGCTGATTGGTAAGCTATAACTAGTCCAATAAGAAAACTTGTAAGAGCAATGATTCCAAGAGCTTTTAGAGCACTCTCATTCATCTCAAATAAGATCTCTTTATATCTTATGTTTTTTATAGATCTAAGGTAGCTCAGAGTTGTTAAAAAGACTTCACCCAAAAAGAACATAAAAGCTAAAAAACCACTATAGTAGTTATAAAAAATCTCCCCTATTACTTCTATAGAATTTTTCTTTATCTCTTTTGGTAGGGGCTGTGATTTATGTTTTGTATTTTGCACTAATTCTAGAGTATCTACAATATCTTTATCAGTCGCAAGAAGATTAGTTTTGATATTTTTTTGAAAAAAGTCTTCTTTGAGGGAGTTTATAAAGATAGCAGCTGCAGTGTCAAAGTACACTACATCTTCGAGATAAATATCAACCTCTTTGATTCCAAGGAGATTAATCTTGTCTATCTTTTTTTGGTATATTGTCACAGTATAAAGTGTAAACTCTCCAGAAAAATCTAAAGAGAGTTTATCATCTAAGAGTTTATGGTTAATTAAAAGTCTCTCTCTAGTAACTTATTTACTTTAAGAATTGTTATGATTTTATCTTCTTGCTTACCAACACCATCTATCATAGTATTATCACCATTTACTGTATCTGGCGCAGGTCCAATATTCCCTTTTTTGATTCTAATAGCCATTGTTAATCTATCTATTACAAATCCAGCCACATCATCTCTATCTTTCATAACAATAAAACGAGTCTCATCACTATGTTTTTTCTCACTAAGTCCAAACTTTAGACGAAGATCTATAAGAGGAATAACAGCACCACGCAAGTTAAAAACCCCCATAACATACTTAGGAACTTGAGGAACTCTAGTCCAAGTAAAAGGTTTTATAATCTCTTGAATAGAGAGAATTGGAATTGCATATTCTTCTTCACCTATGATGAAACCAACTAGTTGAACTATATCATCTGACTGATCAATAGATTCGTTTTGCTGTTGTTTACTCTGTTTGCTTAGTACTTGTTTTAGTTTGTCACTCATGATAAGAACTCCGATTTAAAGTTAACATTTCTTTGAACTACGCTAGATAGGTAGTCTGCTGAGTATGGTTTGGTGATATACTCAACCATTCCAGATTCAACGCCTCTCATCCTATCAGATTTTCCAGTTCTTGAAGTAACTGCTATTAGAGGCATCGTTTTGTATCTGTTGTATTTTTTAATCTCTGTTGCTAATGTATAGCCATCCATTCTAGGCATCTCAATATCTATAAGCATTGCATCAAAGTGATGGTCACCTTGTTTTAAGATATTTAGTGCTTCTTGTCCATCAGTTGCTTCAACAAGGCTCATTCCTGTTGCTTCTAGTGATTTTCGCATAATCATTCTATCCGTTTTAGAGTCATCAACTATCATGATAGTATAGTCACTCGCCTTTGTTTTCTCACGAGATTGTGCTGATTCTGATTTTTGATCAGATATCATAGAAGTAGCTTTTACATTTTTTGCTATATCCATAAGTGCTACAACATCAACGATAAGTGTTACTCCACCATCTCCACGGATTGTAGCTCCGGCAATTCCTTCTATCCCTTTTAAGTATTCGCCAAGAGACTTAATAACTATCTCTTCTTGACCTACAAGCGAGTCAACAATAAGACCTAGTTTTTGAGCGCCGAGTCCTAACACAACTACATAAGCGTGTTCACTTGAGTCTAAAATCCTCTCAACTTCAAATATATCGCCAATATGAACGAGAGATAAAACATCATCGCGCAGTCTCATAACTGAACGGCTCTCAACTGTGTAGATCTCATCTTTTGAGATTCTAACTGTTTCTAAAACTGATGAGAGAGGAATAGCATAAGCCTCTTCTTGAACACCAACTAAAAGAGCTTGTATAATAGCAAGAGTTAGAGGAATCTTTAGCTTAACGCTACTTCCAATTCCAGTTTCACTCTCAATATCGATAATACCATTTACCTTTTCTATGTTTGTCTTTACAACATCCATACCAACACCACGACCTGAAACATTCGTCACAGCAGCTGCCATAGAAAAACCTGGTTTCATAATAAGCATAAATGCTTCTTTTTCACCCATATTATCAGCTTCTTTTTCGCTAATAAGACCTTTTTCTAGTGCTTTACTTTTTAATATCTCAGCGTTAAGACCTTTTCCATCGTCATCTATTTGGATAACAATTTGGTTACCTTCATTGTAAGCTTTTAAAGATATTGTACCAGTTTCATTTTTGCCATTTGCAAGTCTTACCTCTGGAGTTTCTATACCATGATCACAAGAGTTTCTAATGATGTGAACTAGAGGATCTCCTATCTCTTCGACTATAGATTTATCAAGCTCTGTTTCCTCACCTTTTATTGTTAACTCTATCTTTTTGTTTAACTCTCTACTTAAGTCTCTAATCATTCTAGGAAATTTGTTAAAAACCTTACCTATTGGGAGCATTCTTGTTTTCATAACTGCTATTTGTAAGTCTGTTGTAACTAGTGAAACTATAGATACAACCTGATTTAGCTCTTCTAAGAACTCTTCACCCTCATATCTCTCTTCAACATCATCATTTATCTTGATAAGTCTATTTTTAGCAAGAACTAACTCGCCAATTAAGTTCATAAGATGATCAAGTCTCTTAACATCAACACGGATAGTTTGATCTACTGTGTTGTTTGTTCTCTTAGCTGGAGCTGCCGCTTTTGCATCTAAGCCTTCATCATCATTCATCGATTTTGCTTTCGTTGAAGCTCGTGGAACTGGTGCTTTAATAGGCTCTGCTTTTGGCTCTGGTTTTTTTTCTGGTTTTGATGCTTTAGCAGGTTCTGATGGAGCTTCTTCATCTGGATCTGGAGGAGGAGCTAAAACTTCTTCACCCGCCGCAACTTTAGCTGCTCTTTTAGCCTTGTCTTCTTCTTGTCTTTGTTCTAGTAGTCTTTGTATCTCAGCTTCTACATCATCATCGGACATATTGTCATAATCTGGCTCATCTTCCTCTTCTTTTGCTTCTTCTGGTTCATCTAAAGTTGCTTCAATAATAGGTGCTGATGCTACTGGAGTTGGAACATCTCCATCTCCACCGCTAATTTTATCTAGTCTTACAACGCATTCTGAGACATCAACTCCAGCGTCAGAACTTGTATCACGAATAATACTTAAGAGTGACTTCATAAGGTCAATAGACTCTAAAACAACATCCATAACATCTGGAGTAATAATTAGCTCTCCATGTCTAGCTTTGTTTAAAACATCTTCCATATGATGAGTAAGATGAGTTAATACATCAAAGTTTAAAAATGATGAAGCACCTTTTATAGTATGTGCCACGCGGAAGATTCCATTTAGAAGTTCTAAATCTTCTGGTGTTGATTCTAACTCAACTAAATCTTCATCTAGTTTTTCAACAAGCTCAAAAGCTTCAACTAAAAAATCTTGCAATATCTCTTGAAATTCATCCATATTTACACTCCTATTTCATATGAGCACGAACTATTCGTGCTATTTCATCATAAAATGCTGTTGCTTCAAACTTAACTAGATAAGCCTCAGCTCCAGCTTCTTTTCCTCTATCTTCACTAAAATGATCACTAATTGAAGAGTTAAAAACTATAGGAATCTTATCAAATCTTCCATCTTCTTTAACATTTGCTGCAAAGTGAAAACCATCCATTCTTGGCATCTCCACATCAGAGATAATAATTTTTAATTTCTTTGCAAGATCATCTTCATACATATTGTAAAGGTCGTCTAGCTTCTCTAAGCCCTCTTGTCCATCACCTGCCTCAACAACACTAAAGCCCATTTTTTGAAGTGCTTCTTTTACTATTTTTCTTGCAGTGGAACTATCATCTAAGATAAGAGCTAAGCCTGTAAAACTATCCATTTCTTCTGGAGTATGCTCAATGCTTGGCTGATAAAGTCCTAGATCTTGCACTACACTCTCTAGATCTAAGATAAGAAGTACATTATCTCCTTCTATCTTAGTCACACCTGTGATTTTACTACCATCTAGTGAACCTGAACCACTTGCAAATGAAGCTGGTTCTATATCTGCCCAATTTATTCTTCTTATTCTTTTTGCCTCGTGAACCACAAAACCAATAAGGATATTGTTAAACTCTGTTATAATAACCCTTAAGTTTTTCTCAACATTTTCTGGCTCTTTTATTCCCATCCATTTGGCTAAGTTTACAACAGGAATAACTATACTTCTTAGATCAAAAATACCCTCAATGTAGTTGGGTGTCCCTGGAAGTTCTGTTAGAGTTGGCATCTTTATTATTTCACGAACTTTTGAAACATTGATACCATAAATCCCCTCATATACTTCGCCATCTTCTTCTTTTAGAATACGAAAGTCGACAAGTTCCATCTCATTGGAGCCGACTTTTAGCGAATTTTCCACATGCATAATTTATATCTCCTGATATTATTGAACTTTAACAAAACTACTCTCTTGCAGTAAAAGTCCAACATCTTTAGATGATTTTACTATAAAGTATCTTTGATTGCAAGCAAAAGCCGCTAGGTTTATATATCTAAAGTCTCTTAGTTTAAAACTCTTATTTTGGTGAAAATGTCCCTCAATAAATATATCACAATTGTATTTACCCAAAAGCCTTTTAGCTGTAAACTCTTCTAAGCCTACAAACTCTTTACAATCATCTTTTTTGCTTAAATATTCATCTAATTTTTTAATGATGATGTGATTAAAAGCATTATTAATAATGTTTAATATCTTAAGGACAAGGGGATTTCTAATGATAGTTGTATATATGTTATAGCCAAGTGGACTCTCGATATCACCATGAGAGAGCAAAACTTTTTGCTTGTTAAAGATCATCTCTACAGGTTGATTTTTTATACCAAAAACTTTAAGATCAGGAAATATTTTCTTAAGATTAAAGTCATGGTTTCCTTCAAGATAGATAACTTCTATCTCTTTTGAGATCTCATTTAAGATGCCTATTGCCTCTGTATTTATCTCTAAAGTGAACGAGACTTCTCCAAAAAGAGTGTCAAATATATCACCCAAAAGTATAAGTTGAGTTGGAAGTAATTTTTTTAACTTTATTGCTTTTAAAAAATCTAAAAAATCTTCTCTTGTGTGTGAATAGTGTGCATCTGCAATTACAAATGCGCCCTCTTTTAGTACAAGGTTATGGTACATAAGCTATTGTTGGTATCCCAGTTTTTTGACACAAGCCCATCATAATATTTGCATTTACAACAGCTTGAGATGAAGCACCTCTTAAGAGGTTGTCAATCGCACTTGATATAAAAAGAATATTTGCTTTTTGTTTTACGAAAATATCGCAAAAGTTCGTTCCTGCAACATTTTTCATATCAACAGGATCTTTGCTGATGCGAACAAAAGGCTCATCCTTGTAAAACTCTTCTAAGATACTATATGCATCTATATCTTTTTGCACTTGTATATATATAGAAGATATCATACCGCGAGTAAGAGGCACAAGATGCGGAACAAAGTTCACTTCATCAAATGAAACCCCAAGTTTTTGAGCTATCTCTGGAGCGTGCCTGTGCATGAGAGGATTGTAAGCAAAAAGATTGTCATTTACATTTACAAAGTGAGTAACATCACTTAATTTTTTACCAGCTCCACTAACTCCTGTTTTTGCATCTATGATGATTGGTGTGTTTTCTACTCTTTTGCTAATAAATGGCAGAAGTCCAAGAAGTGCACAAGTAGGAAAACATCCAGGATTTGCAACTAGATCTGCACTCTTAATTTTTTCTCTAAACATCTCAGGAAGCCCATAAACTGCTCGTTTTAGATTTTCTTTATCTGTGTGAGTTGTATAAAACTCTTCATATACTTCCAAAGAGAGTCTATAGTCAGCTGAGAGATCCACTACTTTTAAACCTTTTTGCATAAGAGGCTTAACAAACTCCATAGCAGTTTTGTGTGGGAGTGCTAAAAAGACAAGCTCACACGAAGATGCTACAACATCAACATCGACTTTTTGCACCTGCATATCACAAATATTTTTAAGTGATGGATGTAACTCATCAAGGCGAATATTACCCTCTGAATTTGCGACATATGTAAGTTTAAAGTTTGGATGATTTAGTAAAATCTTTACAAGTTCTAACCCTGTATATCCACTAGCTCCGATAACACCAACTCTAATGACACTCAAAAACAATCTCCTGATATCTAACCTCTTCTATCTCATACTCTTTTGTGCCATTTGGAAGTTTTACCTTTACATCATCGCCCTCTTTTTTTCCTAAGAGTTGTTTTGCAAGTGGTGAGCCAAAAGAGATAAGTCCCATATCTGGGTTGCTCTCACATCCTCCAACTATGGTGTAAGTAACCTCTTCATCGCTATCCATATCTGTCATAACCACAGTTGAACCAAAACTAACTTTTGAGTGCTCAAGCTCACTAGGATCTACAATACGAGAGTTTGCTAATATGTTTGAGAGTTCTCCTAGTCTGTTATCTATATTTTTTTGAGCTTCTTTTGCAGCGTGATATTCAGCATTTTCTTTTAAATCTCCATGTTCCAAGGCTTCTTCAATAGCCTTTACAACAGCAGGACGCTTTACTTCTTTTAAATCTCTAACTTCTGTTTGAAGCTTTTCATATCCAAACAGTGTCATAGGCTCAATTTTTTGCATTATTTCTTCTCTTTTATATTATTATTTGGATGATTATAGCAAAAATTAGTACATTCTTAACTTTCTAAAAACTTTGAGTAGTGTAATCTCTCACTCGCTCCTACGCAGAGAGACTGTGAAAGAACTTCTTCTTTGCAGTCTCATTTTTCTAAATAAATAAGACAATTATTTCTAAATCTGTATATGATATTTTTATTGAAAATAAAGACCGTATATTGCATACTATTGG
>NZ_JALOAN010000036.1 GCF_023228785.1 Sulfurimonas sp. | reverse complement strand
TTAATTTGCTTTTTTAGCTCTTCGTGGTTTATCAAACTCATGTGTAAATCCTTATAAATAATTCACTTGATGACTATATCAAATAAATTCAATTTTTAAGGTTTACACAGTTAGATTTACACTCTCTTTATAGGTTCTTTTTTCATTACAACACCATCAATAGCATTGATTTGAAGTTTATAATTTTTTGTTTTAGCCTTGTATACTAAGTATATTCCAACATGTGTAAGATCTATATCAGTAGCTTCTTCATTAGTCTCTTTTTTAATTATCTCTCTTGCTTGTGCTTCATCAATATTTCTAAGTTCTCTCTTCTTTTGATCAACTTTGATATTTACAAGCGGAGCTTTGTTGTAGCCATGAATGGAGCTATGCTCAAGTGGCGTCATAGGAGTGCTATCTGATGATGCTAAAGCAAAGATTGGGATTAATAGTAGTGACGATAAGTACTTCATGATAAAGCCTTTGATTTTTATGTAGTTACTTTAGAGTAACTGCTTCATGAAGTTTAGCAATTTAATGTTAATAAGATGCTATCTTTTTTAAGTTCTAAAATCTATATAAGTAAAAAAAAAGCAAAGTATATATCTTAAACTAAATCAATTGTTTTTTTACAAATTCCATATAGTAACCCTCTTCGGCTTCTAGTTCATCATGAGTTCCGCTTTGAACAAGTTCGCCTGCATCTAAAACATAGATAGTTTCTACATTTTTAACAGTGCTGAGTCTGTGTGCTATGGTAATAACAGTTTTCTCTTTTAGAAGCGGTTCTATTATGGCTTGAAGTTTTGCTTCAGTGTGAACATCTAGTGCGGAGGTTGACTCATCAAAGATAACTACGCTTGGATCTGCGATAATCATCCTAGCGATGCTAAGCCTCTGTCTCTGTCCACCTGAGAGTCTAACACCATGACGACCAACAATAGTATCAAGACCCTCTTGCATCTGCTCTATCATCTCTTTGAGTTGTGCAATCTCTAAAGCTTTATGTATCTCTTCATCGCTAACATGTTCATCGCCCATTGTTATGTTAAACCTTAGGCTTGAGTTAAAAAGAATTGGCATCTGTAATACTAAAAAGACCTTTTGTCTAAGTGAGCGTTTATCAATCTCCTCAACGGCTAAAGAGTTGTATTTTAACTCTCCACTACTCTTCTCGTAAAAACCAGAGAGTACTTGAGCCAAGGTTGTTTTACCGCTTCCACTAGCTCCAATAAAAGCAATTTTACTCTTTGCCTTTATATCAAGGCTGATATTTTTTAGTATGAGTTTTTCATCTGCATAGGCAAAGCTTAGATCTCGTAAAGATATATCTACATCTCTGGCTTGGATCTCTTTTGTTCCACTTACTTGAGTCTTTAGGGTTAAGATCTTGTTTATTCTTTTCAAGGCACTTTTAGCTGATGCGTAGCTATATTGCATAGTTAAAATATCTTGAACAGGAGTCATAATAAACCAAATATAGCCAAACATCGCAAACATCATTCCGATGCTAAGATCACTATATGCAACGAGTAAAAGTCCAGAGGCTCGGATAAGCTCAAACATAACTAAGAAGATAGTGTAGGAGAGTTTCTCATATGCTACGCTTTTGTATCCATACTCATTTGAAGTAGTTTGCACTCTCTTTGCATGGCTTGTCGCCTCTTTAAAAAAGTAATCTTCTTTGTTTGATGCTTTTATCTGAGCATACAAGTCTAGTGTCTCTCCTAAGTTATTTTGAAACTCCTCTATCGCATTGTTTTCATCTCTTTTTAACTTTCCTGTGATGGCTGCCATTTTTTTACTAAGTATCATAATAAGAGGCTGAACTATAAGGATGAGGATCCCTAAAATCGGATCTATGATGATCATTACAACGCCAACTGCAACAAGAGTTAAAAGAGATGAGATAAACTTGCTCACACTTGTGATGATAAAGTTATCAAGTGTGTTTACATCTGTGACAAGATTTGAAGTAATAGCACCAGATCCAAGAGTTACATACTCATTCATGGAGGTGATTTTGAGATGTTCTATAAGTCTAACTCTTATCATATATGTTACATATTTTGAGATCTTAGTAAAGACTCTAGTTATGATAACGCCAAAAAAGTAGTAGATAAACCTAAGGAGTATGACCATTAAAGTAACTATTGCTATGTAGTAAAATGCAGTTGTAGATCCAAGTAGAGAGTCTATGCTATTTACAAAAAAAGCAGGCTTATCAAGCAAGATCTCATCTACCATAATAGGAAGCATCAATGGGATTGGGATGCTAACTAAGATAGCTAGAAGTGTTATGATTTGACCATATATAAGAGATGGTTTGTTATCTAAAATGAGCCTATAGATGCTCTTTATGGTAATTTTTGACTCTTTCATCTTTTACCACAAACCGAGTTTAAGCGTTTGCATCTAGTGCGTTTTTTATTCTCAAAATAGTCTCATTTTTCCCAATGATAGCCATAACTTCATCTAGTCCCGGACCACTCATCTTTCCTAAGAGTGCCACGCGTAAAGGCTGACCAATCTTTCCAAAACCAATAGCCATCTCATCTACTACTTCTTGCATAGCATCGTGGTAGTCACTTGGAAGATGTAGCTCATCTGAGTTTTGAAGTTTTAGGCTAAATGCACTTAAAATATCCGCAGAGTCCTCTTTAAAAGCCTTTTTTACAGCTTTTTCATCATAAAAACGGGGAGTTGCTAAGATCTCTTTAGTTAGTTCTGCCATCTCTTTTAAAGTCTTTGCACGCTCTTTTATAACATCTAGCAAGATCTCTTTTTTATCGTGTGAAGTCAAGACTAGATCAAACTCACTAAGTAGATCTGCTAAGACTTTGTTAGAGCTATTTTTAAGGTAGTGAGCACTTAACCAGTCTAGCTTTTGAGTGTTATAGATAGAAGCTGATTTGTTTATATCTTTAGGGTTAAAATGAGTTATCATCTCCTCCATACTAAAGATCTCTTGATCCCCATGGCTCCAGCCTAAACGAACTAAAAAGTTTAGAAGTGCCTCAGGAGTGTAGCCCATGTTTTTATACTCCATAACATCAGTAGCTCCATCTCTTTTTGAGAGTTTTTTGCCCTCTGCATTGTGTATCATAGGAACATGGTAAAACTTTGGGATCTCAAAGCCTAAAGCCTCATAGATAACTATCTGCTTTGGAGTGTTTGAGAGATGGTCATCCCCGCGGATAACTTCATTTACACCCATTAAATGGTCATCTATTGCTACAACAAGGTTATAGGTTGGTGAGCCATCAGCTCTTGCAATTACAAAGTCATCTAGTATGTCATTTGCTTGAAATTTAACATCGCCCTTAACTCCATCGCGAACTATGATTTCTGTGTTTTGAGGTGCTTTTATACGGATAACTGGCTCGATTCCTTCGGGTGCAACTCCTTCAAAATCACGAAATCTTCCATCATACATAGTTCTTTGCTTATTTGCCATTTGAGTCTCACGAAGATCTGCTAGTTCCTCTTTTGACATATAGCATTTATATGCTTTTTTCTCATCCAAAAGTTGCTTGATATACTTAGTGTAGATCTCATCTCTTTGTGATTGATAAACTATCTCCTCATCATGCGTTAAACCCAACCATTCAAAAGCCTTAAGAATGGCATCTGCCGCCTCTTGTGAGTTTCTTGCTTTATCTGTATCTTCAATGCGAAGAAGAAACTTTCCACCATTTTTTTTAGCCCAAAGATAGGAAAAAAGAGCGGTTCTTAAACCACCAATATGAAGATAACCTGTAGGAGATGGAGCAAAACGAGTAACAACCATGAAAGAGCCTTTTATTATAAGAAGTTTAGTAGTGAGATTTTAGAGAGTTTTTTGTTAATATATGGTAAAAGTCTAGAGTTTGAGTCCACTTTAGGCAAGTATTGGCTAAAAATAGATAAAATTACATCTTTAATTTATAGGATAACAGATGCAAAAAATAGTTTTAACAATTTTACTAGCTTTATCGTTAGAAGCTAAAATGATAGATGGTGTAGCAGTTGTAGTGCAAGGTGATGCGATAACCCTTCATGAGATAAAAAAAGAGATGCAACTCTCAAGGGTAGATGCCGTGGTTGCTACTGATGCTCTTATAAGAAAAAAGTTAGAGCTTCAAGAAGTACAAGAGAGAAAAATCACAGTTGATAGTAGTGAAGTCTATGATGATATAAAAAAATCAGCAGAAAGAAATGGTCTAAATGTGAATGAATTTTATGAAGCTATCAGAGAATCAAATGGCTTGACTTCGGTAGAGTTAAAAGAAAAAATTAAAGAGAAACTTCTTTCTCAAAAATTATATTCATCTATTGCTTATAGTGTTATAGAAGAGCCAAGTGACGATGAGATAAAGAGTTACTACTCTCTTCACAAAGAGGCATTTGTACATCCAAGTGGTTTTAATGTCGTTATATATAATGCACAAAATAAAGAGAGACTTCAAGAAAAAATAGACAACCCAATGTTTTACTCTCCAGATATAACAAGCTCTGAGCAAAATCTTCCATACGATAGAATTGCTCCAGAGTTAGCACAACTTTTAGAGAGCACTCCGCTAAGCAGTTTTACACCCGTTGTCCCAAATGGAAAAGGCGCATATGCGAGTTTTTATATTAAAGAGATAGAACCGGCAAAAGAAGCAGATATAGAGAGTGTAAAAAATCAAGTTATGAATATGATGATGTCAGAACAAAGAGAACAAGTTTTAGGTAACTACTTTGCAAGACTTCGCCATAATGCTGATATAAAGATGATTAGAAATGTTGAGTGATGAGAACTTTATAAACATTGCAACAGAGATATCAACAGCATCTAAGTGTGTCTCAAAGCAAGTTGGTGCAGTCATTGTGAAAGATGGCAGAATTTTAAGCACTGGTTACAATGGCACACCAGCAGGTTTTACAAACTGTTGTGATTATTGGAAAGATGAGTATACAAAAGAGCATCATGAGTGGTCAAAAACTTATGAGATCCACGCAGAGATGAATGCCATCATTTGGGCGGCTAGAAAGGGTATTTCTATAGAAGATGCAACTATCTATGTAACATTAGAACCTTGTAGTGAATGTAGTAAAAATCTCATAGCAAGTGGGATAAAAAGAATTGTTTATGCAAAAGAGTATGAGCACACTCATTCAGAGGTTATTTCAAAATTTTTAAAAGATAATGGTGTTAGTATAGAAAAGCTTTCATCAACTAATGTAGAGGGTTAAATATGCAAGACAAAGAACAACAAGAATTAGAAGCGGAGATAGGAAGACATATGCTCCAACCCCAAAACTATGGGGATATGCGAGATCCTGACTGTGTTGGTATTGGTATAGATAACGCAACAAAAACATACGCAATCATCTATCTAAAAAGAGATAGCTCTCACATCTTAGATGTAAAGTTTGGAACCAATGCCTCAAGCCCAGACGCAGCTACTCTAGGCTCACTTCTTAGTGAGATGATAAAAGGTGAGTCAATAGTCAATGTCTTAGTTACAGTCCATGGACTTGAAGAAGATCTAAAAGAGTCATATGCAAACTTAGAGAAACCAAAGGTAGATACAAGCAAGCCAGAGGGCGAGCAAGTTGAGCACATCTCAACTGCACATCAAGATAGCGCAAATATTATCCTAACAGCATTCCGTGCTGCAATGCGTCACTATGATAGAAAACAAGAGGGCATAGAAGAGGATCACTTTGAGATGAGCATAGTAAAAACTTGTCCTTACTCAAGCGGAGATTGTGCTTTTGTCAAAAAAGACAAAAGCAAAAAAGCTTAGAGCGTCTTAGCCTTGTAAAAACTTAGCTATAGCAGATGTTGGTCGTCCAATGATCGCTTTTGAGTCTTTAAAGATTATTGGGCGTTCTATTAGTATAGGATGTTTTATCATCGCGTCGACTAAGTTGTCATAGTCATCTTCAGCTCCTAGATCTAGCTCACTATAGATCTCTTCTTTCGTTCTCATAAGCTCTCTAGGGTTCATTCCAAGCATAGTAAGAGCTGTTGTGATCTCATCTTTTGTAGGGATTGTTTTTAAGTACTCAACAGCAACAATCTCACATTCATTTTCATCTAAAATAGCCAAAGCTTCACGACATTTTGAGCAATTTGGGTTATACCAAATAGTAACTTCATGCATAAATTTTCCTTTTATAGTTTTGCAATATTAATTAGAAAGTATATCTTATAGGCTTTATATTTTCTTGTAAAATTCAAATTGATACTTTTGTGATACTTTTTGGACATACAATCACTAGTAATAAGCAAGCATATAATTTACTATCAATTTTAAAGGAACCCTCTCTTAATGTCAAAACCAATGTTTTTTTTATTTTTTCTACTCTTTACAACTTCACTATTTTCATATGAGTCAGAAAACAAGATCCAAGCCTTGATCATCGGCAAAATAGCTAAGTTTATCACATGGGAAGATGAGAGTCGTGATACTTTTATCATCACAATGTTACACAACTCTTTTGGAGATACTTTGGAGCAAGTCTATAAAGGCAAGCAGATCAAAGGTAAAAATGTAGAGATTAGATATATATCAGACATAAAAGAGATACAAAAAACAGATGTTTTGTATGTCTCAAATGTTACTTCTATAGAACTTGATGAAATTTTGCTAAAACTTAAAAATACTAATGTTTTAACTATTAGTGATCTTAGAGGATTTGCTGAGAAAAAAGGAATAGTGCAGATATATTTTGCATCTCAAAAACCAAAACTAAAGATCAACCTAACAAGTGCTAAAGAGCAAAACCTACAAATCAAATCATCACTACTACAAATCGCAGATGTAATCAAAGGCTAATAAAGATGTTAAAGTATAAAAAATTTCTCTCTCTATTTGCAGCTATCTTTTTAAGCTCAGAGCTTTTTGCAGAAGCTTCTTTGGATGATGATTTACAAGATCTACTAGATATGAGAAGTGAGCTAAAAGCCGATGTTGGATCTAGAAGCGGTGCTAAAAACTTTTTAGAATCTCGCTCTCCCGTAGATGTTATAACTCACACTCAAATAGAAGACTCAGGACTAACCTCACTAACCGATGTTATGCGTTACTTTGTAGCTGGGTTTAACGCTCCTGAGACTTCTGTGGCAGATGGAAGTGATCATGTAAGAGCTTTTACTCTTAGAGGAATGTCGCCAGATCAAGTACTTGTTTTAGTAAATGGAAAAAGAGTTCACACCTCGGCACTTTTACATGTAAATGGCACTATAGGGAGAGGTTCAAGCGGTGTAGATCTAGACACAATTGCACTTGTGGCAATTGATAAGATCGAGATCTTAAGAGATGGTGCAGCCGCTCAGTACGGATCTGACGCTATAAGTGGCGTAATAAACATCATCTTAAAAGGTTTTGGTCATCAAAATGAGATATCTTCGCACATAGGCATTAGAGATAAAGGAGATGGAAAAGGTTTAGAAGCTGGTGGTTTTGTCTCTATTCCTTTAGAATATGATGGATTTTTAAACCTCTCTCTTAGTGCAAAAGATGAAGAGCAGACTCAAAGAGCAGGAAAAGACAGAAGACTTAGCCCTGCATCTGTAAAAACACATGCTGGTAGACCTGATGCAAAAAACTTAAACTTAGTTTTAAATGCAGAAAGCTTTAGTGTTGATGATCTTACTCTTTATTCAAATGCTCTTTTTAATTATAGAGAGAGTGAAGCTAGTGCGTTTTTTAGACCTCACGATGCAAACACAAGTGCAATATACTCAAACGGTTTTTTACCAATAATAGAAGCCGAGATCTTAGACTACTCTTTTGTTCTTGGAGCAAAAGGAAAGTACAAAGATACAGAGTGGGATCTAAGTAATACATATGGTTACAATGAAATAGGCTATAAATTAAGAAATAGCATGAACTATGGTTACGCGGCATCTTCGCCGACTTCGTTTAATCTTGGAGAGCTTAGTTTTATGCAAAACACTACAAATCTTGATTTAAAACATATGTTTGATAAGTTTGAACTCGCTTTTGGCGGGGAGTATCGTTATGAAAACTATGTTGTTAAAAAAGGAGATGCAAGCTCCTACACAAATGGTATATCTCAAGGTTTTGCAGGCTATAGACCAGAAAATGAAGTTGACGCATCACGTTCAAACTATGCTTTGTATGTTGATGGGATCTACTCGCCAATAGAGAGTTTATCGCTAGAGGGAGCTACAAGATATGAGAACTATAGTGATTTTGGCCAAACGCTAAATGCTAAGCTATCAATGGGCTACAAAGCTATTGAGACTCTTCTTTTTAGATCTTCTATTAGTACAGGTTTTAGAGCGCCATCTTTGGCACAGTCAAACTACTCGCACACTTCTACTTTTGGTGGGAAGATGGAGGGAACTTTTAGACCAGAACAAGAGATCTCTAAAGCATTAGGCGCAAAAAAACTTAAAGCTGAAAAATCAAAACACTTAACAATTGGTGGAGTCTATCAACCAACAAGCGCTACATACTTTATGCTTGACTATTTTTACACACAGGTAAAAGACAGAATTATGCTCTCAAATGAAATTGGTGGATCTACAGCTTCGCCAACCCAACAAGCCATACTAAACACTTACGGAGTCGACAAAGCAAGGTTTTTTACAAATGCAGTTGATACTGTTACGCAAGGGATAGATGCAAAACTAACGCATAGATTTGATTTTGAGGGTAACTCCAAGCTTCATTCTAGTTTATGGTACAACTATTCCATAAATAAAGTAGATAGTTTTAATGATTCAGGTATGAATCGTATCAACTCAAAAGAGCAGATAGATAGGATAGAAAACGGACAGCCAAAACACTCTTTGCGTTTGCTAAATAAGTATGAGATCCAAAAAACAACTATAACGTTAAATCTCTCAGGCTATGGCTCATACTCACAAGTAATTGACAATCAAAAATATACATTTAAAGAGTCATGGACTGCAGATCTAGATCTCGCTTATGCTTTTACAAAAAAATTTAAAGTAGCAATAGGTGGTCATAATATCTTTGATGCATATCCAGAAAAATTCTCACAACCTATCAACAATTTTTATGGACGAGATGCTATAAAGCCTTATTCAAGGTACTCTCCATTTGGATATAGCGGAGCTTACTATTATGCTCGTGCTACACTGAAGTTTTAAGGCAAACGAATGAAAAAAGGAAAATTTCGCTCAATCCGTCACAAACTAGTTTTTCTGCTAAGCTTGAGTGCTATTGTAGCCATCATACTATCTTCAATGGCTATATTCGCATATACTTTGGAGAAAAAAAGAGTTCATAGCGTAAACAATCTTGTACAACTCGCAGAGATCTTAGCAGAAAATTTAACAGCCCCAATAGAGTTTGATGATGCTATGAGTGCAAAGAGTTTATTGGGATCATTAAAGTTAAATCAAAATATACAAGGCGCATATCTTTTTAAAGAAAAAAACTCACTATTTACTTCATATGAAAAAGATATAGATCTGCACAAAATTATGGAAGATAAGATCTCTTCTTTGTACACACAACACACTATGAAAAAAAGATTTGAGTATTTGGATAGTTCTTATATTATTGTGGGAGTGCCAATACATCTAGAGGGTGAATTTATCGCATCTTTTGTTATTATCTCAGACACAAAAGAGATAGTTCAAACCATATCTGAGCAGCTAATTACTCAGTTATTAGTCGCTTTTATTACTATTTTGATCATTGTTTTTCTTGCATTTAAAGTTCAAAAGATCTTTACACTTCCAATCTTTACTCTAAGAGATACCATGAGAGAAGTCTCACGAAACAACGAGTACTCTCTACGCATTAAAGATAAAAGAAATGATGAATTTCAAGATCTATTTGATGGCTTTAACAGTATGATAGAAGCAATAGAGAGTAAAAATGAACAACTTCACTCTTATACTCAAAAAATTTCATCACTTCTAAATAATGCAGGACAAGGCTTTTTATCTATTGGATCTGATCTTCTTATTGATGATGAGTATTCAAAAGAGTGTGTAAGACTATTAGGAGAGGATCTTGGATCTAAAAATATTGCAGATGTTTTACTAAAGACTAAACACGAAAGAGATCTCTTTGAAGAGACAGTAATTGACGCAATAGCACAAGAAGATGAGATGCTTCAAGAGTGCATTTTATCACTACTTCCTATCGAGGTTAACTTAGACAAAAAGACTCTAAAGATAGAGTATAAGATGATAGAAAACTCTAAAGTAATGCTTATCATTACAGATATTACAGCAAACAAAAAACTAGAAAACAAGATAAAAAAAGAGCAAGAGATACTTAAGATGATAGTTGAGATAGTTAGTGATTCTGAGATGTTTTTTGATACAAAAAGAGAGTATAGACTCTTTATAAACTCTCTTGAGAATTATGTAGATGATAAAAAAACTCCACTAAGTAATGTTAATGAGATCTATCGCATAGTACATACATTCAAAGGTGCTTTCTCTCAACTTTATATGCAAAAAGTTGCTGGGGCTTTGCATGAGATCGAGAGTAATCTCTCTTTGATGATTCAAGAGAGCAAGATAACTAATGAAGATCTACTAAGACTTTTAAAAGAGAGTGACTTTAAAAAGCCACTAGAGGCGGAAGTAGCGACTATTAGTAAGATATTGGGAGAAGAGTTTTTAAAAGAGTCAAGCTATATAAAAATAAACTTTGAGAGTCTCCAAGAGCTTCAAGAAAAAGTAGCGTCTTATATGCTTGATAATGATGTTAACACTTTAAAATACAAAGATCTATTTGAGAGAATTTTAAATTTATCAAAAACAAAACTGATAAACCTATTTAGACCATATAACAATCTTGTAAATCAACTAGCTTTGAGGTTGGAAAAAGAGATCTATGATTTTGAGATTATCGGAGATGATAACATTAGCATAGATGATGGGTATAAACCTTTTATAAAGTCACTCATTCATGTATTTAGAAATAGCATAGATCATGGTATAGAAGATCCTGAGATAAGGTTGGAAAAAGAAAAAGATGAAAAGGGAACTGTGCAGTGTAGTTTTGAGAAAAAAGAGGGCTCTTTATATATCCTAATCTCAGATGATGGAGCAGGGCTAAACAAAGAAAAATTATTACAAAAAGCAAAAGAGTCAAATGTTATATCAGCAAGAGAGGCTCTTAATATGAGAGATGAGGATATATTTGGGCTTATCTTTTATGATAGGTTTAGCACCAAAGATGAGATCTCAGATATATCTGGAAGAGGCGTTGGCATGAGCGCTGTAAAAGCTGAACTTGAGTTACTCGGCGGTAGAGTAGAGATAAAGAGTGAAATAGATGTTGGAACAACATTTGTTTTTATAATTCCATGCGAGGAGAGATAATGCAAGATATGTTAAAAGGATTGTTGTTGCCACTTAGAGATAGAAGTGCTGAGTATTTAGAGAGTGAGCTAGAGATACAAACGAAAATACAAGGGGTAAGTAGTAAAATCTTTACAAATCCCACCTCCATAAAAAACTCCTCACTTCTAGCTACAACAGGATCTATAGAAGTCTATGTAGCTATGGGTTACGATGGAACACTCTTTGAAGAGATAGTAAAGATATTTTTACAAGGGGATGAGGTAGAGGGTGAAGAACTCATCGAAATTAAAGAAAGCATATCTTGCGAGCTTATCAACATTATAGTTGGTAATGCCATTAAAAACCCCATCGACAACACAAGTCTTAACATTACGCCACCTCTTTATATAGATGAGATGTCATCAGTGTTTAAAGACAAAAATAGTAAAATTTTAACTACAAATATAGAAACTATTTATGGAAATATTTATATAGCCATAACTCATCCATTCAAGAAATCATTTTAAAAAAGGAGTTAATTTGCCAAGAGTACTTATCGTAGACGATTCACTAATAGTAAGAAGAAATATGCAAAAATTTCTTACAAAACTAAGTTTTGAAGTTATAGGGGAAGCAAAAAATGGCTTAGAAGCCATAGAGATGTGTTCTAAACATAGCCCAGATCTTATAACTATGGACATTACTATGCCAGATATGGATGGTATTACAGCTGTAAAGAAGATCAGAGAGTTTGATCAAAATGTAAGGATCATAATGTCGACTTCTCATGGACAAGAAAAAATGGTACTTGACTCTATAAAAGCTGGAGCTAGAGGCTATATGCTAAAACCAATAACCGAAGAAAAGCTAGTAAATACACTCAAAAAAATCTTTCCTCTGCATAGGTTTATAGATGAAAGTTATTACGAACATAGTAATGATAAACCTACAGAAGAAGTAGATGAAAAAGATATAGCAAACTCAGAGGAAGAAAAGTAGTGATGCTATATGCTGAGTATTGATCTAAGATCTAAGAGTTCTTTTGAGATTCTTAAGGTTTTTGAATCTCTTCACTTAAAGCCCAAAGAGATAGTTGAAGCAGAGATTTTAGAGAGTGATTTGGACTCTTTTGGTTTTAAATCTTTTGTAGATCTAGCTCAGGTCTTTTTTTTAAAAATGCTCATGCCTTTGCAAAAAGATAAAGATACTATTGTTTTGAGATTTTCTAAGTTAGATGAGAAGAGTTCTTTTCATAAGTCAAAAAATAGCAATGAAAAGTATGGAGTAGAGAGTGAATTTTTTGAGATTGACAAAACAAAGCAGTTTAGCTTTTTATACCACTATAAAAAAGCCTTAGAGTTTGTTGGTATTGAGAGTAAACAAAGAGTTTTAAATCTTGGCATAAACCGAGGCGATGAGTTTAGAGTGATAGAAAAAATGCTAAATAAAGAGGCATTTAGCGATAAAAACTTTGTTGGAGTTGACTACTGTGCATCAGCAATAGAGTACGCAAAAAAGGAGTTTAATGCTCCAAACATAGAGTTTATTTGCCATGATATAAATGCTCTAGATGAGCTAGATCTAACTAAGTCAGATCTACTTATATCCATAGGAACCCTACAAAGTTCTAGCATAAATTTTAACGCTTCGTTTATGCATCTATATCAAAACTTTGTGCAAGATAGGGGAGCTATAATTCTTGGTTTTCCAAACTCAAGATGGTTCGATGGAGAGATGATATATGGTGCAAAAGCACCAAATTATAGCTTTAGTGAAATGAGTTTAGTTTTAAAAGATATTCACTTTTGCAAAAAGTATCTTCAGCAAAAAAAGTATAGGGTTGTTATCACTGGAAAAGACTACCTCTTTTTGAGTGCAAGAAAGATCTAGCGAGATAAAACCACTCTGTTTTTACCATTTTCTTTTGCTTCATACATAGCATTATCAGCTCTTGAGATTATGCTATCTACAGAGTCTGTATCATTACAAGCAGTAAGCCCAAAACTAGCAGTAACACCATAAGAGCTTATCTCTTTTAATTTGCTGTCTTTTTCTATAGCTTCTCTAATTTTTTGAGAGATATTCAAAGCATCATTTATGTTAGTATCTATAAAAGCGATTATAAACTCTTCGCCACCCCATCTAGCTAGAAGATCTGTTTTTCTTATATTTTTTCTTAAAATTTCAGCAGTCTTTACTAAGATCTTATCACCTGCTTGATGTCCTTGTTTGTCGTTTATAGATTTGAAGTTGTCTATATCTAAAAACAGAAGCGAGATAGGTCTAGCATCTCTTTGATGCAAGGATAAAAATCTCTCAAACTCTTCATTGAACTTTCGTCTATTTGGGATATTTGTTAACGCGTCATAGTCAGCTAACTTCTCTAATCTTTTATGATAACTTCTAAGAATCAGTATGATGATTAGAGCAAAGATAAGTGTAAAAAACAGAGATATCGCAAGGTTAAAATAAAAAACATTTCTTGCCTTATATGCAAAGTCATCGATACAAGCTTCTACAATCAGGTATACACCAAGTTCTGGTATATACTTGGTTTGCATAATATAGTCATCACTATTTTTTTCATACTCAAACATATTTGCATCTTGAGTTGTAATAAGATCTTTATAGTTTTTTAAAACTTCCATTTCATTTAGATGTCTCTTAACATATTTGCTTTTTTTGCTAAGAACTACCTCACCATCAGGGGTTACAAACATAACATCAAGGTTGTACCTTTGCTTAAACATATCTAACATTTCATCTATATATGAAACTTCGATACCAACGCCTGTTACGCCTAAAAATGTCTGTTTTTCATCATATATTTTGAAGTTTATAAACATGATGAGGTTATCTGTAAAGTTAGAGTTATAGTCTAGATTTATCTCGTGATTTTGAGAGATTTTTAAAAATTCAAAGTACCACTCATTTGTTGGGTTTTTCTCATTTATCTTCTCTAAAAAACCGTTGTGGGTGTAGTATCTTCCTGTCTCATTTGAGACTAAAAAAGAAGTAAGAAGTCCATATTTGTTTTTTATGCTTGAGAGAAAGTTTGCGATCTTTAAAGAGTCACTCTCATCATGTAGAAGCCAGTGTTTTAAAAATGTATCATGTGCCATCATAGAGCTTACTAAGTAAGGTTCTATGAGCTGTTTTTGGATAACTGTGTAGATGTTATCTACAGAGAGTGGAAGAGATTGTGTTTTTAAATTTGCTTGAGTCTCATTTTTTGCAACCATATAATTTACAACAGAGATAGTTATTGAGAGGGTCAGAAGTAAAAGAGTTATGATAGCTATTATTTTATAGTTTGATTTCATATATTTTTCCTAAAATTGTTGAGAATTATAGCCTGTTTAGAGCATCCATTTCTTAATCCAAACGCTAAGTACATAAAGACCCCAAATGTGTTGCTTAAATCCACTCTTTGAGGCACTTGCAATATACTCGTCTAGCTCTTTGGTTTTAAACATTCCTGTTTCATTATTGACATCTTTTATAAGTGAGATCTTCTTAGAGTTTATGAGATATTCTAGATAGGGATTTGAAAATCCTTTCTTCTTTCTTTTGAGTATCTGATCATTTAAATGTGGCTTCATAATCTCTTTTAAAAGCTCTTTGGTAACACCATTTTCATACCTAAGATTAGGAGAGATACTAAAGACTAAAGAGGCTAGATCTTTATCCAAAAAAGGAGTTCTTGTTTTTATAGAGCTAAGACTACTCACAGAGCTAAGTTTTGCTAAAAAATGCTCAGCTTGAAAGTGTTTTAGATCTATATAGCTATACCAAAAAGATTCATCTGTATGAGAAGATCTCAAAAAAGAATCTCTATGTTTTGTAAAGTATTTTAGTGCATGGTTGTCTTTTATGTTTTGCTTTAGAAGTAAATTTTTTTGCAGATCTGTAAAGAGTTCCCCAGAAGTACGAAAGAGTAAGGTCTCATTGAAAACTCTTTTGTAGTACTCCCACTCTCTATTTTTAGAGTAGTTTGAGCGAAAATATTTCTTAAGATAGTTTTTGTTTTTTAGAGATCTAAGTTGTTCTATATCTAAGAACTCAAAATATTGCCTATAACCCAAAAAAAGCTCATCGCTTCCCTCTCCACTTAGGATAACACTATGTCCATCTTTTTTGATTCTCTCAAAAAGAAGATAAAGAGGAATGGCTGCCGGATCATTTAGTGGTTCATAAAGTTCGTCTAAAACCATTTCACTTGCATCTATAAAATCGTTTTGCGTGATCTCTAAAGTGGTGTTATTTAAACCTAAAAAATCAGCACTCTCTTTAGCATTTTCTCTCTCATCATACTTAGCAAACTCTTTATAGCCAACGGTGTAAGTCTCTAGATCTACTCCCCTTTGTTTTGCAAAAGCACAAATACTCGCACTATCAATGCCACCTGAGAGAAGTGAAGCAGTAACACCGTTTAGCCTTGTACCTATAGACTCTCTTAAAGTTTTCTCTAACTTGTGTAAGGCTTCATCCCTGTCTGTTATGAGATCTGGTTTTGTATCTAGGAGGTTAAAATACTCTTTTATCTCATAGCTATCTCCATCAAAAACAAGATACTCAGATGGGCCAAGTTTGTAGATCCCATCAAAAAAAGTATAAGGAGTAGTTGGTGCTAAAAATGATAGATAAGAGAGCAGAGCATCTTTGTTCATACTCACTCTCTCAAGAAAAGGAGTGATACGCTTTAGGCTAGATCCAAAGATAAGATCTCTGTTTTTTTGCATAAAAAATAGAGGCTTTGTGCCAAACCTATCACGATAAAGATATAGTCTTTTCTTATCATAAATAGCGATCCTAAAGTTACCATCGAGATACTTTACAAAGTCAGCTCCCCACTTTAAGTATGATGCAAGAACCAGCTCCTCATCACTTTGTGCATCTACTTGTTTTAGCTTCTCTCTTAGTTCTTTTTGTTTGTAGATCTCTCCATCAAAGACAACTTTTAATGCTAAGAGATCTGCTTCTTTGGCAAGTCCAAAAAAATCAAACATTACCTAAAAAAACCTACAGTTATATCATTTTTCATATAGTCTTCTCTAAATTTAATCTCTCTAACTCCAATCTCAGATGCCATTGTTTTTATAATACTAATTGTTAAGTAGTTGTATGTTTTGCTCTTTTTTGATCCATGAAGTATGTTAAAAATAAAACCTTCTTCACATGAAGCGTAGCAGTTTTGCATAAAAAGATGAGTCTCAAAAAGTTCTAGTGTGTTCATTGCCCCACTGCAGATATAGTACGAAGCAAAGGGGAGTGGATCTTTGCAGATATCGGCTAAAATCGCTTGGGTTTGTGTACGCTCTTTAGTTATTTCCACCATCTCTTTTATGGAGTCTATAGCGATATACTCTTTTGGAAGTTTATTTTCCCTTTTTGCATAGAGATAAAAATCTCCAAATCCACAACCAGCATCAGCTAAAGTAAATTCACTAAGGTTTTGTGGAAGTAGATCTAGGATGATTTTAAATCTTAGATCTTGAGAATCACTAGAGTTCCAGTTTACACCTTTGGCGCTCACCCCATGAAGTTCCATAGCAGAAGTGTAAAACTTATTATTGTCTATACGAGGCATATTTTTATAGATGTTTTAGCATACAAGGAATATCAGAACTATCTCTTAACTCTTCATACTCATCTATCTCTGTATGCATAGTTTCAGTAAATGTTTCCATAGACTTCTTTAAGTGTTCTTGCGCTTCTTTTACTAACTTTTTTTGAGTAGATTCTATCTCACTAAAATGTTTAAGAGTTTTTTGATAATATTCTTTATTGTCAGTAAGAAGAACGATATCCTCTTTTTTAACCCACTTTCTAAGAGGTTTGCCATCTTTTTGAAACTCAAAGATAACATTGTCACTGTTTTTTGAGGCAATAAATTTCCCTACAGGAAAACCAATAAAGGTAGATAAGGGTGTTGCGTGTTGTTTTTTGATTACATAATACATTCTCTAAGTATATAACAAACATACTAAAATATGTTAAAATATTTTACAAATATAAGGAGTTTTTATGAGTCATCTGTACAATCTAGCCATAATAGGGGCCGGTCCAGCAGGGATAGCAACGGCTATAGAGAGTTATATGCAAGGTATAAAGGATATAGTCTTACTAGAAAAGGATCAAAACCATAACTCTACTATACGAAAGTATTACAAAGAAAACAAAAGAGTAGATAAGGACTGGAAGGGGCAAGAAGTTGAGCTAGATGGTAGGATCTTTTTTGTAGATGGAACAAAAGAGACAACATTAGACTTCTTTGATGAGCTACTAGATCGCCACTCAGTGGAACTTCAAACGCATGTTGAGGTTCAGTCTGTTGTAAAAAAAGAGCACTATTTTGAAATATTTTTGGCAGGAAAGAGCATCAGAGCCAAAAATGTTGTTGTAACTATTGGGAGGATGGGAAAAGTAAATAAGCCGAAGTATCCTATTCCAGTGGGCATAAAAGATAAGATAGTTTACTCCCTAGAGAGCTGTAGTGAGGGCGAGAAGATCCTTGTAGTTGGTGGGGGAGATAGTGCAGTTGAGTATGCGGTAGATCTTAGTGAGAAAAATGATGTAGCTATCTGTTACAGAAGAGAGACATTTAGACGAGCAAACCCAACAAATCAAACAAATATCGCAAACGCTATTATCCACAAAGAAGTAAGACCAATACTTGGCATAAACATAGATGGACTTGAAGATGAGGATGGCAAGGTAAAGGTTATATATAGAGAGATAGAGCCTGAGATCTTTGATAGGGTAGTATTTGCTATTGGTGGAACAACACCTAGTGGTTTTTTAAGTGCATCGGGCATAGAAGAGATAGATGGAAAGCCAGTTCACGACAAAGATTATGAGACAAACATAAAAGGTCTTTTTGTAGCTGGAGATATCACGCAAGAGCGAGGTGGAAGTATAGCTCTAGGGCTAAATCACGGCTACGCAATAGCGTGTTTTATACAAGGTGGAGACAGATTAAAGGAGAGTTAACTCTCCCTCCACTCGGAGTGTTTAAGATTGCCCTCACTCCAATGCTCTGCGTTGGAGCGTATATTTATTTGTGTGTATTTATTAGTATGCATTCCCACGCAGAGCGATGGGAACGAGGCTAACCTTCTTTTAGTATAGCTTCATCTTTTTGGCTCATTACTCCATCTGGAGTGTTTAGGATTAGTTCTATCTCACAACTTAAGTATTCAGAAGTTGTGAGTGGAGAGAAATTTTTATCTTCAAATGCTGCAACTTTAGCGTTATAGATGATCTCTTCTAAGAGACTTTTTTGTGCAGATGTAGAGGAACAAGAGCCTCTTAACTCATTATCTAAGTAGATATTTAGTGTTGTTTGTATCTTTTCATTGAGCAGTGGATGTTCATTTAAAAGGGTAGCTTTATCTATGGTTCTTTGAGATTCTAAGACCTCTTGGATGGACTCACGAGCAAGTTGTAAAAGCACAGATCTAGACACTTGCATCCCCCTTTAACTTATAATTGTTTATGAGTTTGATGATAATCATAACACTTATAACCTGAAACAATGCCGCTAAGATAAAAGCATAATAGTGAAGAGTATCTATACTTGAGCCTTGATATGCAAGTGTTGCCATAGCAATTAGAAGAGTGAGTGGCATGGAGTGAGACAAGCCCATAAGTACAGAGTCTATAAGCCCTAACTCTTTGATAAAAACTAAAGATGCAATAACTCTCATAATAATCATAAAGGCTGCAATAACTAAAGCTTTATAGATAAGTCCATCCATAGTAAGAGCAGCTAGATCAAAAGAGCTCCCAATGTAGATGAAAAATATAGGAATCAAAAACCCAAATCCATAAGAGGCAAGTTTTTCGGGCAGTTCGTGTTTATGTTCAAAAAACGTAGGTATAAAGATCCCTGCTAAAAATGCTCCAAAGGCGAGTTCGAGTTCTAAGTAGAGCATTGCTCCAACGAGTAAAAAGAAGATTCCCATAGAGAGGCGAATATCTTGTTCTTTGTTATCATCAACTGGCATCAAAGATGTTGAGACTCCTGGAAACCACCAAAAGAGAAGTTCCATTGCACGAAAGAGTAAAAACATAAAGAGCAAAAAGAAGATAAGAGCTAGTATAGTCTTTATAAGCCCACTTCCAAAACCAGACTCAATTGCGGCTGAAGTGAGTGTTAAAAAGCCGATACTCACAACCTCGCCAACGGCTCCAGCAGTCATAGAAAGTCCTAACCACGGAGTTTTTCCATACTCCTTTGAGAGACTCGCAATAAGTCCGACCGAGATAAGAGGAAGAAGAACCATAAAGATTTTTCCAAGGTTAAAGTAGAGTGAGATAAGGATTGAAAAAGCGTAAAGAATAATGAGATAGAGTACGATTTTTTTCATAAGTTCTTTAGGGGTTTTAAGGACTTTTTTGAGGTTGATCTCAGTTCCAGCTATAAACATAAGGTACAAAAATCCAAGTTCTGCAACTATTTCAAAGAGATGCTCGGTATGTAAAAAACCTACATATCCTAAAATTGATCCAAAGATGATCTCTATAGGAGTAGTTGGAAGTTTTAGGAGTTTTGCAAAAAAAGGAGTAGTTATGATGATAAGTGAGATAGTAATTATCAAAACAACATTATCGTGCATAAGTATCCTTTTATTAGTTAAACTATCTCATTAATCTATAAACTAGATTCCGTGTCAAGCACGGAATGACGAAACACGCGTCATCCTGATCAAACAAACCATCATCTTGAGCAAACAAACCATCATCCTGATCAAACAAACTGTCATCATGAGCAAATAGACTGTCTTCCTGAGCAAAACAAACCGTCATCCTGAACTTGATTCAGGATCTATTTTGACAACTCTTTAAAGCATTCAGCTAACTTTTTTCGCAATACTAAGATTTAATGATTTTAGCATCTCTAAATCTTTGCTTGATATTCTACCATTTGTTGTTAGATAGTTTCCTATAACTATGGAGTTCGCACCGTGCTGAAATATCTCATCTTGTCTCTCTCCAAACATAAGCCCACGACCACCAGCAATCATAATTCTCTCTGCGTTTGGTATGCTCTTCCTTGTAAGTCTTATGAGTGAAAAAGCTGTTTCAATGTCTAGCGGATTTGGCTCTAGATCTAGTGCTTCATTATGGTGGTAGAAGTTTATAGGAACTGAAGTTGGGTTTAGTGACTCTAATGACTTTAACATCGAGATCCTATCTTCATCGCTCTCACCAAGACCAAAGATCCCACCACTTATAAGAACTAAGCCAGACTTATTTACATTTTGACAAGTCTCATACCTTTCATCCCATGTGTGAGTAGTGCAGATCTTAGGATAAAAATCTCTTGAAGTCTCTAAGTTGTGGTTGTAAGCCTTGATACCAGCATCTTTTAGAGTTAGGAGCTGATCTAGTGAGGCAGTTCCATTACAAGCAATAAGTCTTAGTTCTGGAACTTCTTTTGTTAAAATTTTTGCAATGCCACAAACAAACTCAAGAGTCTTGCTATTTAACCCTTTATCAGAGGTAACTAGACAAAAGCCCAAGGCTCCATTTTCTCTTGCAGTTTTTGCTTCATCTAAGATGTGTAGCATCTCTTTTTGTTTATACCTCTGTATATCTGCTTTATATCTTACACTTTGTGAGCAAAACTTACAGTCTTCGTTACATGTTCCACTGTTTATATTACAAATGGCACATAGAAATATCTCTTTATTCATGATTTAATTCTTTCATATGAAAATAGTTTTTTGTTGAAATTTTTTTCTTCTTTGTCTTTAGTAAAATAGCTAACATTAAAATGACTATCGCTAACTTCAAGCATTGCACACTCTGAAATGGGTTTGTTTCTTGCACAAACTTCACCAGAATTTAAAAAAAGAGTCTTGCCTTTAAAGTCACTCTCAAAAGTATGAGTATGTCCAAAGATTACCACATCTGCATCACCAGACATATAAAAAGGAAGATGCATAAGTTTAAACTTTGTATCTGCTAGTTTAAAGTAGTAAGGCTCTTGGACTAAGTTATACTTTGAGTGAAACTCGGCTAAATGTGCATCGTTGTTGCCATAAACAGCCACATAAGGAGCTGAGCAATTTTCTAGATAGTCTAAAGTTTCGCTCTCTCCAATGTCCCCAGAATGGATAATAAACTCTGCGCCATTTTCTATAAGTAAGTCTATAGCATCTTTTGCCATCTTTACTTTTGAGTGAGTGTCTGAAATAATGCCTATTTTCAACTTTGTCTCCTTATGAGAGATGCTTTTGCTTAAGCCTTTATATCTTCTGCAGGTGTACGAGTTTTACACTTTACACACTCATAAACATCTTTGTTTCTGTAAACTCTTGGTGCTAAAACACCTTTACAGCCTTTTTCTTTACACTTGATAGTAGTAGGTTCAAACTTTGAGATAAACTTACAATCAGGGTAATTTGCGCAGCCCCAAAAAGGTCCACGTCGAGAGTTTTTAAGACTTATCTCACCACCACAATCAGGACAAGGAGTCTTGCTAACTTGTGTCTCAACATCTATACTTTTTGTATTTTTACACTCAGGATAACCGCTACAAGCTAAAAACTGTCCATTTCTTCCATTTTTTATAATCATCTCTTTGCCACATTTATCACAAATATCGCCACTTTTTTCTTGCTTTACTTCTACTTTGTTACCGTCTTCATCAACTTGTTCAGTATATTTACACTTTGGAAAACCGCTACAAGCTACGAAGTTTCCAAAGCGACCAGATCTCAAAAGAAGTTCATGTTCACCACACTTAGGACAAGTTCTCCCTAGTGGTTTTGCAAGTTTTAGTGAGACAATCTTCTCTTTACCTTCAGCAACTTGCTCCATAAAAGGAAAGTAGAAGTCACTTAGAAGTTTCTGCCAATCTGTTTGACCTTCTGAGATCTCGTCTAGTTTTTCTTCCATATTAGCAGTAAAAGATATATCAACAATGTTTGCAAAGTTTTTCTCAAGCATTTCGGTTACAGTAAAAGCCATCTCTGTTGGAACTATTTGTTTTTTTTCTATGTTTACATAAGTACGACCACTTAGAGTCGCAATAGTTGGAGCGTAAGTTGATGGACGACCAACTCCCTCAGATTCGAGTTTTTTAATGAGACTTGCTTCTGAGTATCTTGGTGGTGGCTCAGTAAAGTGTTGCTCAGGTTTTATGCTTTGGATCTCGGCTTTGTCGCCCTCTTTTAGAGTTGGAAGAAGTTTGTCTTTGTCTTCATTTCCTAAAACTGCATAGAAACCATCAAAGATAAGTTTTCTACCGCTTGCTCGAAACTCGTTGTTTTTTCCAGTAAAGATGATATTGTTTTGCTCAAATAATGCATCATTCATTTGACAAGCCATAAATCTCTCATAGATCAGACGGTAGAGTTTGATCTCATCTGGCTTTAAAAAACTCTGTGCTATTTCTGGAGTAAACTCTAGCATAGTAGGGCGAATGGCTTCGTGCGCCTCTTGCGCACCTTTTGCTTTTTTACCATAGAACTTTGGCTCATCTGGCAGGTACTTTTTGCCAAATTTCTTCTCTATGATGTCGCGAACGCTATTTACTGCTTCTGTTGCCATATTTAGTGAGTCAGTTCTCATATATGTGATAACACCACTCGTTCCATCAGGAGTTTTTACTCCCTCATAGAGGCTTTGAGCTACCATCATAGTTTTCTTAGGAGTAAATCCTAACTTACTAGATGCAGTTTGTTGCAGAGTTGAAGTCATAAATGGTGGAGGAGTTGAAGTTTTTCTCTGTTTTGTTTCTATCTTTGAGATAACAAATGAGTCTGCTTCTACACTTTTAACTATAGAAGTAGCATCGTTTTTGTTCTCAATTGATAGTTTTGTGAGCTTATCACCCATGTGGTTTATAAGAGTAGCTTCTATATCTTTTTTAAAAAGTGTGTCGATCGTCCAGTACTCTACTGGGATAAAAGCCTTTATCTCCCTCTCACGATCTACTACAAGTTTTAGAGTCGAAGACTGAACACGACCACCAGAGAGTCCTTTTTGGATCTTTGAACTTAGAAGTGGAGATAGTTTATAACCCACAACGCGGTCAAGCATACGGCGAGCTTGTTGAGCATTTACCATGCTCATATCTATCTTTCTTGCAGATTCGAGTGCATGGGTTATTGCAGTTTTTGTGATTTCGTGAAAGACGATGCGAGGAAGCTCTGCGGGGTCTTTTTTTATAGCGTGAGCTATATGCCAACCAATAGCTTCACCCTCACGGTCCTCATCGGTCGCGATGTAGATAGTATCTGCTTTTTTTGCAAGCTCTCTTATCTCTTTGACAATTGCAGCGTTTTCTTTCGCAACGCTATAAGCTGGGACGAGTTGGTTGTCTTCATCTACAGTGATGCCAAAACGAGATTTTGGGAGGTCTCTGATGTGACCTTTAGATGCAATGACTTCATAACCTTTACCTAGAAAAGTTTTAATAGTTCTTGCTTTTGCGGGTGATTCGACGATGATTAGCTTCAAATAGTTTTCCTATATATAGTATAGTGATTTTTAAGTGGCGAAGTTTAGCACAAAAAAATAAAATAGTAAAAGTTTGATAAGTTTGCAAACTTGTTAAAGTTATTTTTTACAGTGTCGATTTACCTAACATCAAGGCAAGGAAGCCGAGATTAAAAACTCAAAACAAGAGCGAAAGGCTCTTCCATAGAAAAGGATTTATTATG
>NZ_JALOAN010000035.1 GCF_023228785.1 Sulfurimonas sp. | reverse complement strand
TGGTAAGTATGTCTTAGTAGCACGGATAACATCTTGTTCTGTTAAGCCTCTTTTCTTCATTATCTCTTGTAGTTCACCACCAGATGCAGCCGATGCGACTGTTGCAGCTAATGTAGTACCTAAAAGAACTGAAGCAAGCTTATTGAAATGCTTAGTCATTTTCTTCTCCTTAAAGTTCCTTTGAATATACAGAATATACCCAAATGATTCGCAATACTATTATATTTTTAAGGTACATAATTTGACTAAGGTCAAATTATATAGTTAATTTTGAAATTTATTTAAGTTTAAGAAGGCAGGTAGAAACAAGAGCGTCTAAGTCTGATTTTAAGTCTTGTAGTTTCTTTGCGGAAGTGGTGAGTTCTTCAAGTGAGTCTATAAGGGCATCTTCTTTTTTAGTTAGCTCTTTATCTATTGGAAGAGACTCTTGCATAGTATAGATTAGTTCTAATAAATTTTCTATATTGTTCTCAACTTGATATAAAGAGCTAAAAGAGTGTTCAATAGAGTGACTTGAGTTTTCAATAGATCTATTTATTTTTTCTATAAGAAAATTAAAGTTATTACTAGCTTGTAATATCTCTTTATTGTCATTTTTTACTTTTATAGGTTCTAATTCTTTGATACTTGAATTTGTGATGATTCTTTTTGAAGTTAACAGAAACTTTTGCATAAAATAGAGTAGACTTTTTAACTGAGTAAAAAGATAAAACAAAAGCATGACAAGTACTACAAAAAGTGTATATTGCAGCGTTCTAGAGCTATGATTATTTTTTTCATACTCTGTGTTATGCATCTTAATGAGTTCATCAAATTTTACAACTAGTTCTATATTTGCATGATATATATCGTTTACCATTTTTTCTAATAATATATTTGAGTAGGGTGAAGTTATTTTAGATTTGTCTCTAAATGTTTGAACAAGTAGATAGAAATTATTCCATAGCAAATTTATATTTTGGGTTTTATTAGTGATTTGTACAGATTTCCCTTCTTCTATTAGACCTTGTCTATCTTTCATATTTTGCACAAATATTTTTATAGAAGTATCTAACTCTTTTGTTGAAGTGTTTCGATTTTTATAAATAAAAAAAATATTTTTAGCAATATCTTGTGTAAAGGCTTTTTGGGAGTTTAAGAGATCTAAAAAATTATTGTTAGATCTGTTTTGTTTTGAAATCTGGCTAGTGAGCAGACCTAGAGTGATGGAGAGTATAAAAATAAGTATACCTACTACTTTTATCTTAGTCATTTGCTACTTCCTTTAGTGCATTTGCATCTAGTACCTTAATTTGACCATGTATTATATCAATAATATTATTTCTTCTAAGTCTATTTAAAACACGCGATAAAGTTGCTGGTTGGATGTGAAGTATTAAAGATATATCGTGCCTTTTTAGTTTGTTAAACATTTCTAAATCATTGTGAAGCATCATAGATACTTTTTGAACTGAGTCATATATAAACTCTCTATTTATTAAAGATTGAAGTTTTTGAGATCTAGCATTTACCTCACAAGAGAGTTCTAAACAGAGCTTATGTTTATCCAAAAAATTTGATTTGAAGAGTTGGTAGTCGATGTTTAAGACTAAAGAATCTTCAACCATAGAGATGTTAGAAAAGAAATTGAGAGTAGAACTTTTAAAGCTTTCTATCTCTGTGATTAGTGAGTTTTCATATATATAGTAGAGAAAAATTTCATTTGAGTGTTTGTCTATTTTATAAGATCTCGCTAATCCACTTATAAGAAACTCTAAGTTTTGGCTATCTTGGTTTTCATAATGAAGTACATACTCATTTGCATAAGCACTAAGTGAACAAAAAGAAGATAAAAGCTCTATTTCTTTAGTATCAAGAGAACTAAAAAATTCTAATGATTCCAAGATCTCCTTGATAGACAACTCTTTTATCCTACTCTAAAACAACAGGGCAATCTTCTAGTGAGATGTTAAACTCAAAAAGCTTAGCTTTTGACTTTGCACTTATGTAAACATATGAAGTATCAATACCAGCTTGTAAAAATTTATAAGTTGTTTTACAAACACCCATAGTTACAGCTTTTTTCATTCTTGTTCTATCTTCTTTTTTTACAGCTTCATCACTCTTTGAGCCAGTATTTATCTCAAAAGTATATATAAGTGTAGCATCGTCATTTTTTATAGATGTAAAAGTTGTATATTTGTCTATTACTTGAGGGAGCGATTTAGATGTTTCTTGTACTACCATTTCTGCTATGGTTACATTTTGAGACTTCATCTCTTTTTCGGGAAGTACGCCAGTTCTTGTTTGTATTTCAGATGAAAGTAGTAGCGTAGACAAAGCTAGCATAAAAAATATTTTGTTCATTGTTTCTCTCTTTATTAATTATATATAAGTAAAAAAATAGGCTTTTGATATCATTCAATGAAGCCATAAGACAACAAAGATTTTTAATCTTGTTGCTGTCTCATATATGATGGAATATCTAAGTAGTTCTCATCATACTCACCGCCAACTACTAGCTTTGGACGAAGTTTGATCTTTGCTTGTGGAGCTTCACTTATGAAGTCTTCGTTGTTAGAGCCAGTGCTTATCTCTTTTTCAAAACCTGTTGCAATTATAGTTATTTTTATATAGTTTGGTTCAATGCTAGCATCTGTAGATGTACCAAAGATAACCTCTGCATCTTCGTGAGCACTCTCGTGTACAACATTCATAGCATCTGAGATCTCCATAAGAGGAAAATCTGGATGCATTTTAAAGTGAACTAAAACACCCATAGCACCATTTATAGTCATGTTGTCAAGTAGAGGTGACTCAATTGCAGCTTTTATAGCTTCATAAGCAGCATTTTCACCCTCATATTCACCCACACCCATAAGTGCCATACCTTTATGACTCATAACAGTTTGCAAGTCTGCAAAGTCTAGATTTATGTCATTTTCTCCACTTGCAAGGATTACACCTGAAGTTCCACTAACAGCTTGAGCTAAAACACTATCAACTATCTTAAAGCTCTCTTTTAGTCCAAGTCTTCTATCTATAATGGAGAGCAGTTTATCATTTGGAATAACAACTATAGAGTCACTTTCACGCTTAAGCTCTTCAAGTCCGGCTTCAGCTAGTTTAAGACGTTTTTTACCTTCAAAAGAGAAAGGTTTTGTAACTATAGAGATAGTTAAAGCCCCAACTTCCTTTGCTATTTGAGCAATAACAGGAGCAGCACCAGTTCCAGTTCCACCACCTAGGCCTGCTGAGATAAAAACTATATCAGCCCCATCAAGAGCAGCTCTGATTTCATCATAACTCTCTAGTGCTGAGTCTTTTCCAATATTTGGCTTCATGCCAGCACCTAGACCCTTAGTAAGCTTTGTGCCTATCTGGATCTTAGATGAACTCTCAGCTTCATATAAAACTTGGGCATCAGTGTTTATCATAATCATTTCGATGCCATGAACACCTTCTTTAATCATATGCCCGATCATGTTACCACCACCGCCACCTACGCCTACTGCTATTATTCTTGCTCCACTTAGGTTGCTTGCTTCTTCAATTACATATGGTTCCATAATCTTACTCCTTAAAATAGCTGGGTTGCCCAGTTCCAAAATTTACTAAAAATACCAGCTTCATCACTTTTTTTATCTTTCTTAGATCCCAAGGAGATCATTTTTTCTTCTTTTTCTTGCTCTTCTTCAGTTGAAGGTGCGATAGGGATCTCATTCTCAGCAGAGAAGACTACCTTGCTTTGCGAAGCAGGTGTCTCGTTTGAGTGTCGAACTCTTTTGTTTACATCTATCTCATAAGGAGTATAGTATTTTGCACTATACATTACTAAGCCGATAGCGCTTGAGAACTCCGCACTTCTTAAGTTCTCAAAAAGTCCATCCATCTCTATAGGACGAGCAAGACGAACAGGAACTGAACCAAAGGTAGCCACAGCTAACTCTCTTATACCCTCCATCTTTGAAAAACCACCAGTTAAAACTATACCTGCCCCTAGCTGATCTTTAAGACCACTATTTTCAATAAACTGAGCTAGTATCATAAGCGTCTCTTCAACTCTTGCAAAGATAACATTGTGAACTACTTCAAGAGATACCTCGTGAGTAGTGTTTTCATCTCCTATAATAGGAAGCTCTATAAGTTCATTACTAGGTGCTAAAAGTGAACCATAGCTCAGTTTTACACTATCAGCGATATTGAGCGGAGTATGAAGAGCCATGGACAAGTCACTTGTTACATGGTTAGATCCAACTCCTAAAAAGTCGTTATATCTGATGGAATTTCCAGAATGGATAGTGATATTACTAGTGTTTCCACCCATATCAATAACCGCAACGCCTAGTTCTTTCTCATCAGGATTTAGTGTTGCAATAGAAGACGCATAGCCATTTAAGACTACATTTTCTACTTCTACGCCTGCTCCACGAACAGCTTTTTTAAGGTTGTTTAGATTTGACTTTTGAGTAGTTATGATGTGAGCTTCAACTTCAAGTCTTGAAGCGTTCATACCAAGCGGATCTTCTATAAAGTCCTGATCATCTACTTTAAAGTTATAAGGAAGAGCGTGTAGTATCTCATATTCGTTTGGAATGTTAGCGTTATAAACAGAAGTGTTCATAACTCTCTCTATCTCTTTAAAACTTACTTCTTTGTTTTGGATGTTTACTATACCGTTTGAGTTTAGACTTTTAGTATATGCACCAGATATAGAGACTATAGCGGTTTTTACGTCACTACCAGATACTCTTTTTGCATCATTTATTGCAGTTTTTATAGACTTTGAAGCTAACTCTATATTTGTTATGCTTCCTCTTTTTAAACCTTGTGCTTTAGATATTCCAGCACCTGTTATGGATACTGAATCATCATCGGCAATCTCAGCAATGATAGCGCATATTTTTGTGGAACCAATATCTATGGCTAAAACAGTTCTGCTCAACTTAGAGTCCTTGAATAAATATCTCTGATTTGTACTTATTTTGGAGGTTTTTAACTAAACCTTCATTAAATAAGTTGCCCTTTATTCTAACGATAGGATTGTTAGAATTGTTATTTGTATTGTTAAGCAGTTTTTGTTCCAATATGTTATAGAGAACAATTTTTCCACTATTTAAAGAGATAAAACCTCTTTTTTGCTTTGTTGCAAAAAGAGCATTTAAAAATTCATTTGCTTCTGCTTCTTCTAGGTTTGAGATCTTGTTAGCATCTTGGTTTGTTATAAAGTCTGTAGAGTCACCTTTAAATGTCTCAAGAGAGTTCTTAGCTAATTCTAAGAGCTTGTTACTTTTTTGCTCTTGAACAAACACAGGTAAAATCTCTTCTTTAGCATCTTCATAACTTTTAACACTAGATGGAATAGTTTTTATTAACTCAAAAGTAAAGTACTCATCTGAAACTAAAATAGGCTTTAGCAATGGAGAAGTAGGAGATGTTTTTGAAATAGCCTCTAAAACTTCATCACTATAAGGATTGTTTGATGTAGATATAATAGTAGTAGTTACTTCTACATCAGGAGCAAGTTTCCCTTTTTTGTAATCTATATAAGTTCTAAGAGCTGCATCTTTAGTTGCCTTTGCATCAAGTTTAGCTATAACAGATGCTTTTGCACCTTCAAGTGGAAGGATTTTACCATCTGAGTCTTTGAGATGGGTCTTGTTATCGTTATAATATTCCTCTATCTCTTGATCTTCATATTTACCAGATATTCTTGATTGCTTAATAAATTTAACTTCATACATGACTTCACTCATAAAGTTTTGTTTGTTTTTCTCCCAGTAAGGCATAAGAGTTTCGTCTGAAGTATTAACTGATATTTTTTCATCACTTACAACTTTGTACTCTATTTTATCTGCTATATTTAGTATATTTTCTATGATATCTAGTTCGTTTTTACTTACATCTATTGGCAGTAAAGCTAGAGTCTTTTGGATTAAAAGTTCTTTTTTTATATCTGCTTCGTACTCTTTTGTAGTTAAGTTGTTTCTTGATAAGACTTGCTTGTAGATCTCTTTGTCAAAAACACCATTTTTAAAGAAAAACTCTTTAGTTTTGAGTCTCTCCAAAATCTCTTTTTCACTTACATCTAAGTCATAAGAGATTCCAAGATTTAAAACTAAGGCTTGATCCATGAGTTGTTTTAATGCTTGTGATTGTAGTCCAAAGCTTTTTGCTTTTTCTTCATCAAAGTTACCTTGAAACATCTCGTTGTACTGAGCATAAAGATTTGAGTAGGTTTTTTGAAGTTCCCCTATAGTTATCTCAACATTTCCAACCTTTGCGGCAGCTCCAGCCTTATCTCCATAAGAGTATTGTCCCCAGCCAACGAATCCTGCTCCAACAAAAGCTATAGTTGAGATCCAGATAGTTACGATGAGATATTTTTTATGTCTTTGCATCCATGTAATCATGTATTGTTACCTTAATGTGCGATATTTTCGTAATTCTATGTAAATTCTCATTAAACCTTGATAAAAGGATTGTTTAACTTATTTATACATAAAATACAAAAATATTTTAAGTGCGTTTTTTTGATTATGTTATAGTGGGTTTTTAAAATAAAAAGGTTTATAAATAGATGAAAAATGAAGAATTAAAAAAAAGAGATCTAGCTGTTTTGTGGCATCCTTGTACACAGATGAAAGATCATGAGACACTTCCACTTATTCCCATAAAAAAAGCCTATGGGATCTATCTTGAAGATTTTGAAGGAAATATTTTTATAGATGCTGTTAGTAGTTGGTGGGTAAATATTTTTGGGCATACAAACGCTTATATAAATGAGAAAATAAAAGAACAGTTAGATAGCTTAGAACACGTCATTATTGCTGGTTTTACGCATGAGCCAGTTGTACGATTATCTGAGAGACTTGTTAAAATAACACCAGATGGACTAAATAAGTGCTTTTACTCTGACAATGGATCAAGTGCTATAGAAGTGGCTCTAAAGATGAGTTATCACGCTCACAAAAATGATGGTAAAGTTGGCAAAGATATATTTGTTTCACTAACAAACTCTTATCATGGTGAGACTATTGGAGCTTTGAGTGTTGGAGATGTAGAACTTTATAAGCGTACTTATGAGCCACTTTTGCTAAAAACATTGCAGACTCCAGTTCCAAGTGATGCTACAACTTTAGCAGCAAAAGAGGCGGCTGAGATCTTTGAAGAGTTATGTAAAGAAAAGTCGCACGAGATAAGCGCCATCATACTGGAACCACTTGTCCAAGGTGCGGGATACATGCACATGTATGATAAAGAGTTTTTAGTTTTAGTCCGTGAGATTTGCTCACGGTACGATGTGCACCTCATAGCAGATGAAGTTATGGTTGGTTTTGGGCGAACGGGAGGACTTTTTGCTTGTGAGAGTGCTGGGATTACACCTGACTTTATGGTACTCTCAAAAGGACTAACTGGTGGTTATCTTCCTCTTTCAGTTGTTTTAACCTCAGATGATATCTATGCTAAATTTTATTGTGATTATAATGAACACAAAGCATTTTTGCACTCTCACTCATACACGGGAAATGCACTGGCATGTGCGGCTGCAAATGCTACTCTTGATATCTTTGAGAAAGATGATGTGATAGAGCAAAATAGAAAAATTGCAAAGTATATGGGCGAGAAACTAGAGAAGTTCAAAGAGCTTGAAAACGTAGAGTCAATTAGGCAAACTGGCATGATATGCGCCATCGACTTAAAAGGTTACAAGAGTGAAGATAGAGTAGGGCTTAGAGTCTATACTTATGGACTTGAGCATGGAGTACTTCTAAGACCACTTGGGCATGTAGTCTATTTTATGCCACCTTACATCATCACAAATGAGGAGATAGATAAGATGATGGATGTAGCTTATGACGCTATCTCTGCTCTTTAATCATCTCTATCTCATCTTCAAACCACGATAAAAGTAGCTCTTTTTCCTCTTTAGAAAGGTTTGCATTTTCATGGGCAAAGCGGTAACTTGGAAGTGCCATTCTCTCACTTTTAGTAGTAACGATGGCTCTTTTTAGGCGTTTTTCTTTTATCTCTTTGTCAATGCTGTTATAGTTTGAGAAGTTTATAGCCCTTCGTCCATCATTTACATGAGATGTTACAAAAAATGAAAAGGGAGCAATGGAGGCGTAGATGGGCCATTTCGTTTCATTTGAGTGGCAATCATAGCAACCTTTTTTTAAAATCTTCACTACGCTTGGATCTCTATTTAGTGCATTTTCTGGGTCAATTGGTGGATTTGTTTTCTCTAGTGGAATTAGTTGCAGTAAGAGTAAAAGGGCTACAAAAGTAAAGATGATTTTTTTCATATTTTCTCCAAGGTTTTAGTAGTTTAGGATTGGACTATGTCTCTCAAAGAGGTAAACTAAAATTATATCTTTTAAAACGGGAGTTTTCCCATCACGACATCGTGGCTATTTACATACTGCTCGCACTTTAGACCACCAAGTTTCACACAAGAGGCTTGCCACTCTTTTGAGTGACCATCGCCTCGCTTAAAGTTTTGCAGTTTAAACATAAGTGCGTGAGCATATTCGTGAGCTATAACATTATCTACTATATAGTCCATGCTCTCTCGCATCACTTTTTTGTTAAGATAGATCTTTATCTCACCATCTTTATAAGAGGTGAGTCCGTAGAGTCTACCCTTAAACTCATCTGTAACAATAAGAGGGACTTTAAAACTAAAACCGTAATTTTTTTGCATCAAAAAAAGCACTTCTTGCTCTTTTTGAGCTATGCGATCTTTGTAGCTTTGTGGAATGTCGTTTGTTTTAAAACTATAGTCATCATAGTAGTTTTTTGCTAAGACTAAAGATGCTAATACTATGATGCCTAAAAATAGTAGTTCAAACTTTTTTATAAACATAGTATTACAACACTTCTAGATCTTTGTTTGTTGTCTCAAAACAAAATTCTCTAGCTACAAACCAGTCAGCTATCTCTTTGTCGCTATATTGGTATTCTCTTTGTTTTGGAGGAATGACACTGTTTCTGATCTTAGATCTAACTATGCCCATCACGATATAACTAGCTATCAAAGATGCAATAGCTATGAAGTAATCCTGCAAATACCAGATAATAAGTGCGATAATATATATACCAAATTGTAAAAATATTCTTATAAAGAAAGAGATAAGTTTACACTTCTTTGAGTGCAGTTTTGGTGTAGATTCAAGCATTTCTAAGATTTCATGATTCACTTTTATGCCTTGTATTTTTAAAGTTATAAAATTGAGTGTAATGAACAATTATTAAGCTAGATCCTGAATCAAGTTCAGGATGACGTGTGTTCCGCCATTCCGTGCTTGACACAGAAATTAGTTTATAGATTAATTCAGATGGTTCAATTATATCTAAACTATCTAAACTCTACGAAGTACTTAGAGACTAAAAATAGATGAGTCATATAGACTAAAGGTTTTTGATATCATTTACAACTATTAACTTTTTTTCGATAAGATATCTAAAATTTAAAAAAGGACATTTAAAATGGCAAAACATCAGTTTCAAACAGAAGCAAATCAAATACTAAACTTAATGATACACTCACTATATTCAAACAAAGAGATATTCCTTCGTGAACTTGTCTCAAATGCATCAGATGCGCTAGATAAACTAAATATGTTAGTTTTAACAGATGAGAAGTACAAAGGTGTAACTTTTGCTCCTAGAATCGATATCGTAGCAGATAAAGAGGCAAAAACTTTAACTATCAAAGACTCTGGTATCGGTATGAATGAAGAAGATTTGATGAATAATTTAGGGACAATTGCAAAGTCTGGAACAAAAGCATTTTTAGAAAACCTAACTGGTGATCAAAAACAAGATTCCAACCTAATTGGTCAATTTGGTGTTGGTTTTTACGCTTGTTTTATGGTTGCATCTAAAGTAGAAGTTACAACTAAAAAAGCAGGTGAGACGCAAGCATTTTTATGGACAAGTGCTGGTGATGGTGAGTTTGAGATAGCAAAAGGCTCAAGGGATTCTCACGGAACTACTATAGTTATGCATCTAAATGATGATGAAGAAGAGTTTTTAGAGACGCATAGAATAGAGAGCATTATTAAAAAATACTCAAATCACATTCCTTTTGCTATTTTTATGGATAAAGAGAAGCATATTCCAGCTGTGACTGATGATGATGGAAAAGAGACCCAGCCATCACGCACAGAAGTAGAAAATACTCAAATTAACCGTGCAAATGCACTATGGACGATCTCAAAGAGTGAGATAAAAGATGAAGAGTACAAAGATTTTTATAGCTCTATCGCTCACTCATCAGAAGAACCATTGACATGGATGCACAACAAAGCAGAGGGAGCTATAGAGTACACAACACTTTTTTATGTTCCAAGTAAAGCACCTATGGATATGTATAGAGTTGATTACCAAACTGGAATCAAACTATATATTAATCGTGTCTTTATTACAGATGATGAAAAAGAGTTGATGCCAACTTATCTTAGATTTTTACGCGGTGTGATCGACTCAAAAGATCTACCTCTAAATGTTTCTCGCGAGATTTTACAATCAAACGCAGTAATGAATAAGATCAAAAATGCTTCAGTTAAAAAAGTTCTCTCAGAGCTAGCAAAAATGGCTAAGAAAGATCCTGCAAAATATGAAGAGTTTTTCAGTGAGTTTGGAAATGTCTTAAAAGAAGGTCTCTATAGTGATTTTGGAAATCGTGAGAAGATCTTAGAGCTTATGAAGTTTAACACTTTAAACTCTAGTGAAAAAGTGATGATAGAAGATTTTGTTAAAGGAGTAGATGAAGAGAAGAAAGAGATCTACTACATAACTGGAAAAACATCGCTTTCAATGTTAAAAGCATCTCCAGCACTAGAGAAATTCAAATCTCGTGGTATTGATGTTTTAGTATTAAATGAAGAAGTTGATACTATCATTTTCCCAATGGTAACTGACTATAAAGAGTACAAACTTATCTCAGTTACAGATGCAAAGTTTGAAGAGAGTGAAGATGAGAAAAAAGAGCAAGAAGAGGTTGCAAAATCTTTTGAAGGTTTAGCAAAAGAGTTTAAAGCGGCTCTTGGTGATGCTGTCAAGTCAGTTGAGACTACATCGGATCTTGTTGATTCACCTGTTAAACTAAAAGAAGACAAAGAAGATCCAGCTTATATGATGGCTCAAATGATGAAGCAAATGGGACAAGATACGGGAGCACCTGCACCTGCACCAATTTTACAAATAAATCCTAAGCATGAACTTCTTATAAAATTGAAAGACTCTGCGGATCAAAATCTTATAAACGATGCTGCTCATGTTCTACTTGACCAAGCAAAACTTTTTGATGGCAAGGAACTTGATGATACAGCAGGTTTTATCGCAAGATTAAATAGAATTATCGCTAAAGCTATATAAGTTTAGAATGTGAGTGCATTTACGCACTCACTTTTTTTTATTTACTGAATCAGAAACTTTTTCAAGTAAACCTTGAGGCAACTTTTTAAAAGTTGGATTTTTATCCTCTAGAGGAAGTGCAAAAGCTAAAATGATAAAAACAAATGAAAAAACTACCCCACCCAAAATACTAAGGATAAGCTTTAGTTGAAAATCATTCATGCAGTTTTACACCTTTGTAGAAATATTGTAAGATTTTTAAATTATATCATGTTAAAATAACATATGCTAAAAAAAACAAAGATTTTCATCACGCTTATACTTCTTAGTTTATCTCTAAACGCCAAAGAACCACTACTTGGAATTTTAACCTCTGTAAACTCAAATGAAATCCAATCTTTTAACATATCAAAGTGCGATCTAACTTGTAGACCTTACGGTGTTTTGACACTAGAGAGACTCTATGAGATCTCTGAAGATAACTCGGTTTGTAGAGAAAAAATAAGAAGTATTTATGCTAAAGATCCAAACCTTAAACACTTCGCTCAAAGACTCTTAGAAGTACAGCAGAGATATCACATAAGACCAAAAGAAAAAGGTGAGTGTGTTTTGTATGCTAAAGGGCAGTTGACTCTCTCAGAACTTCTTTTAGCTAAGGGTTTAGCACTAGTAAAGCCACTATTTGATGATAAAGAGTTTAGAGACGATTTTAGTGTGGCTGAGAGGAGAGCAAGGTTAGATAAAAGAGGTTTATGGATGGAAGAGATTTTTGAGATATGTGCGGCTAAGCTTTATGAATAAGCCTAGCTCTGTTTGTTTGTCATATAGATCCAAAACTCTTTATGGGAGTAGCCTCTGTTTAAAAAGTAGATTTGCAAAATCGCTACTCTATAGAGTGTGATAAGCATCTTTGCAAAAGGAATAAAAAGGCTTAAACTTACAATCAAAGACTGCTCTTTATCTCCTTTTGATGTCATCATCTCTTGCATACCGATATTTTTACTAAGATATATGCCAAAAAGTATAGAAAACAAGAAGTTTAGGCTTAGTCCAAAAATAATATAGGCTACGAAATCTTGCTCGTGCATTCCTGCTATCATAGTCTCTCCATAGATTTGAAATTTGAATTGTATTTTATCAAAATATTTCTTTTGTTATTCATAAGATTTTATTCTATTTTTTGTAAAAAAAGTTCCAAAAGGAAGAAGTGAAGCTATGAAAAAAATAATACTCTCACTAAATGACCACTTTGCATCTTGCCACGCTTTTACTAATAATATACAAAATATTATAAAGAGTATCCCATGAATCATACCTACAATTTTTACCGCCATAGGATAGCCAAGCATGTACTTCATCGGCATTGCTACAAATAACAAAAGAAGGTAAGAATAGCCCTCTATTGTGTTAATATATCCGAACTTTTTTACACTGTTTTTTATCATTTTTTCACTTTGAGGTTTAATTTTGAGGCAATTATATAATCAAAAAGTAACAATAGTACAAGTTTGAAAATTTACCGAAGATGACAAAACTTTATTTAAACATCTTTACACTATAATTTTGTGCTAAATTGTAATAACAAAGGTAGATTTATGGAAACTAACCTCATAGTAGAGGGTTTTAAATTTATGGCTTTAGGAATGGGTACTGTTTTTCTTTTTCTGATCACATTAATTGTGTTGATGAACATTATGTCAAAAGTACTACATAAGTTTTTTCCTGAACCATCAGCTGCAAGTTTAGAACCACAAACGCCAAATCAAAAAGACAATAAAAAAATTATTGCCGCCATTAGTGCCGCGATTTCTCACCATAGACAAGGTTAAGGATTAGAATGAGTAAAAAGTATATAGATGTAATGGATACAACATTTAGAGATGGTTTCCAGTCAGTTTTTGGCGGTCGTGTACTGATGGATGATTTTTTTCCAGCAGTAGAAGCAGCCAAGCGAGCAGGAATAAACCATTTTGAATTTGGTGGCGGTGCAAGATTTCAATCTTTGTACTTCTATTTAAGAGAAGATGCCTTCGAGATGATGGATAAGTTTCGTAAGATTGTTGGACCTGACGCAAACCTTCAAACGCTAGCTCGTGGTGTAAACACCGTTATGCTTGACACTGGATCTAAAGAGTTAATAGATCTACATGCAAAAATGTTTAAAAAGCATGGAACTACAACTATTAGAAACTTCGATGCACTTAATGATGTTGAAAACTTAAAATACTCAGGTGAGAGAATTTCTCATCATGGACTAAAACATGAAGTAGTTGTAACTATGATGGATCTTCCTCCAGGATGTCATGGTGCTCATACTACTGAGTTTTATGAAAAAACTCTTCGTGAGATTTTAGATAGTGGTATCCCATATGATAGTATCTGTTTTAAAGATGCATCTGGAACTTCAAATCCTCAAAAAGTATTTGATACTATCAAAATGGCTCGTAAGTTAATTCCTGAGGGAACTCACCTAAGACTTCATACTCATGAGACTGCAGGTGTTTCTGTTTCAGCTTATATGGCAGCACTTGAAGCGGGTGTTGATGGTATAGATATGGCAGCAGCTCCAGTTAGTGGTGGAACAAGTCAGCCAGATATCTTAACTATGCTTCACGCTACAAAAGGTATGGATTATGATCTCGGTGGATTAGAGATTGGTAAGATTTTGACATATGAAAAAGAGTTACAAAGATGCCTAGCAGACTATTTCATGCCTCCTGAAGCTACTATGGTTTCTCCTATCATTCCATTTTCTCCAATGCCAGGTGGCGCATTAACAGCAAACACTCAAATGATGCGTGATAATAATATCTTAGATAAGTTTCCAGAAGTAATTGCGGCTATGACTGAGGTTGTAGAAAAAGGTGGTTATGGAACATCTGTGACTCCAGTATCTCAGTTTTACTTCCAACAAGCTCTAAACAATGTTATGCAAGGACCATGGAAAGCAATAGCTCCAGGTTATGGAAAGATGGTTTTAGGTTACTTTGGTAAGACTCCAGTAGCACCAGATCCTGAAGTTGTAAAAATTGCATCGGAAAAATTGGGCTTAGAACCAACTACACAAAAAGTTCTTGATTTAACTGATGCTGATGAGAGTAAATCTTTAGCGACTTGGATTAAAAAGCTCAAAGAAGAAGATATAGAGATAACAGAAGAAAATATCTTCATAGCCGCTGCTTGTCAAGAAAAAGGTATACAGTTTTTAAAAGGCAAGGGCGAATTAAATGTTCGTAAAATATCAGAAATGAAAAAAGATTGCAAAGGAAGTTCAAGTATGGGTAGTGGAAATTATACAGTAGTAGTGGATGGTCAAAAGTTTAGTGTTCAAGTAGCAGAGGGTGACGCAAATATTGAAGTCACAGCAGTAGATGGTGAGAGCATAGCTCCGGTTGAAGCTCCAGCTAAAGCAACAGGGAATGAAGTTTCTATTAAAGCACTTTTACCAGGAAATGTTTGGAAATTAGTAGCAACTCCCGGTCAAAGTGTTAATGAGGGTGATGTTATCTTAATATTAGAATCTATGAAAATGGAAATTGATGTTGTAGCTCCTCGTGGTGGTGTTGTTAAGTCTATAAATGTTGCTACTAATGACAAGGTAGTTGAAGGTCAAGTCGTAGCAGTATTAGGATAGACGATGAGATTTTTTCTTATAAAAATACTTGCACTCCTACTTTTTAGTTTTGGTGCCTTACATGCCAGCCCTAGCGAGGCAGCTAAAGGCTCAACACACAAAGAAGAGACTTATCAAACTAAGCCTCTTGGTGAAATGATTACCGGATTTTTGGCATCTACTGGTTTAAACGCTCTTATAAATCCAGACCCTAATGAGAAAAATGCTCATGGTGAAGATATGAGTGATTTTAATAAATCTTGGGGTCGTGTGATTATGGTTTTAATCACATTTTTACTCTTCTATCTAGCTATTAAAAAGGGATATGAACCTCTAATCCTTTTACCGATTGCATTTGGTGGACTTTTAGCCAATATTCCAGTTGCAGCAATCGCTGGAGAGCATGGTTTTTTAGGTGTTATATATAATATGGGACTCGCAAATGAGTTGTTTCCCATCATCATCTTTATGGGTGTTGGAGCTATGACTGACTTTGGTCCACTTCTATCAAACCCTAAAACTGCACTTCTAGGTGGTGCTGCACAGTTTGGTATTTTTGGAACACTTGTTGGTGCAGTGGCACTCTCACAAATGGGCTTTGTTGATTTTACTCTTCAACAAGCTTCAGCTATCTCTATAATCGGTGGAGCAGATGGTCCAACTTCCATCTTTATAGCCACAAAACTAGCCCCTGAACTTCTTGGTGCTATCGCAGTTGCGTCTTACTCATATATGGCTATGGTTCCTATCATCCAGCCTCCAATTATGAAAGCACTAACTACAGATGCCGAGAGAAGAATCAAGATGACTACACTTCGTCATGTATCTCGACTAGAGAAGTTGATATTTCCTATCATGGTTTTAGTCTTGGCTATCTTAGTTCTTCCGGCTGCTACGCCACTTATCGGTGCGTTTATGTTTGGTAACTTCTTAAAAGAATCAGGTGTTGTTGAGAGACTAAATGACACTCTACAAAATGCACTTATAAACATTGTAACGATCTTTTTAGGTCTTGGTGTTGGATCAAAACTAGCATCAGATCAGTTCTTAGTTCCTGATACTATGTTTATTATGGTTCTAGGTGTTATCGCCTTTTCTGCTGGAACTGCTGCTGGTGTTATTATGGCTAAGATTATGAACCTGTTTCCAGGACATAAGATAAATCCTCTTATCGGTTCAGCGGGCGTTTCTGCTGTTCCAATGGCTGCTCGTGTATCAAACAAAGTTGGTATGGAGTATGACCGCACAAATATGCTTTTGATGCATGCAATGGGTCCAAATGTTGCGGGTGTTATCGGTTCAGCTGTTGCAGCTGGTGTTCTTATCTCGCTATTTCAGTAATAGAGTTCTTTTACTCATCCAAATGATGGATGAGTAAAATATTATTTAGCTTTTATAGACTCTTTAAGTTTTAAAACTTCTTGAGTATTCATCGCTTCTATAATAAGAGGTATAACATTATGACTCTTTGTCTTATCTATAAATCCATTCGCACCTAAAATTTCCGCTTCTCTTTTGTTGTTACTTCCAGTCATTGAAGAGTTTACTATGATAGGGATCTTTTTTGTTCTTTGTTCATGTCTAAGAAGTTTTATAACCGTAAAACCTGACATTTCTGGCATCTCTATATCTGTAATAATAGCTGGAATTACAGATGGATCTTGCATTTCTAAAACATAATCAACTAATTTTTTTCCATTATCAAACATTTTCATATTTATATTTGCATTTTTAAATATATGAGAAAGATGTCTTTGTGCAGTTTTAGAGTCTTCAGCGATTAAAACAGTACCTTTTAATAGTTTTGTAGGTATATCTAACTCTGTAAGGTTCATAGGAGATTGTGTAACATCAACCATGGCTTGTGGAACTACATCTGCTAAAAGTTTTTCATAATCAAGTATAAGACATAAACTACCATCTTCGAGTCTAGTATCATTCATAACAACGCCATCATCTTTTAGTCTATAACTATCAGGTGCATGCATCTCATTCCAGTTTTTCTTTATAACTCTATATGCTGACATGATTCTAAGACCAATAATAATACCATTAAAATCACAAATAAGAATGTTTGATTTTTTAATCTCTTCTCTTGTAAGAGTTGTACCCAACCATTCCGGTAAGTTTAGTATAGGTATTTGAAGACCACGAAGTATAATGGTTCCCTCAAGTAGTTTGTGAGCTGATGGAATTTGGGTTAGAAAGTGATTTTTAGACTCAACAACTTCTCTTGTCTTAAATACATTTATTGCATAATAAGCAGAATCTTTATGATTGCTAATTCTAAAAACTAAAAGTTGAAGCTCATTATTTTTAGCTAGATTTGTAGTAGAATCAACTTTGGACAGAACTGACATTGTTACCCCTTGAATTAAAACTTTGTCAATAATAGCGAAAATATGATGAAAATATGCTTGAATATTAGCCATGAAATGGTAAAATACTTCGAAATTTAATAAAGGTTTTTAAAAGTGAAAATATTAATGATTATGATCTTAGCATTTACTCTATCATCTGCAAAAATTTACTATTCAAAAGTCGAGCCTTACGAGATTAGAGATATATCTTCAAATGTTTTAGGCTTAGTACTTTTTATAGATGAAGATATGATTGGAAAGAGACTTGGCACAAAAGCCTATATACATATAGATGATGAGTTAGATGTAAAAGAATTGGGCTTTATAAAAGATAAATTAGAATATCTGCACAACATAGTTAAAGTAAATGAAGATGTTTTGATAAACTTGGAAAATTCTATCCAAAGAAAGAGAGAAAACTATAAAAAGATCCAAGATTTGAAGTTTAAATCTACAGTTGAGAAAGATAGAGAATTTCATGAACTAATATCAAGTGAGAATCAATATTTAAGCACACAAAAAGAGATCTTAAACTTAAAGGTTCAAATAGCAGACTTAAAACTAAGACAAGCTCGACTTTTGCGAGATGTAAAAGATAAAAATCTTAAAAATGAGGGTTTTATACTTTATGATATTTTAGTAAAAACTGGTCAAGTTGTAAATATTTCAACTCCTCTTGCAAAGGTGGCCGATGTAAGCAAAGCAAAACTTAGCATCTATCTTGATGAGTCCGATGTGGATGGCGCAAAAGAAAAAATTGTATATATAGATGGTCAAAAAACTGATTATAAAGTCTCAAGACTACTTAAAATTGCAGATGCAAAAAATATCTCAAAATACTTAGCACAAATCATAATAGACTCTCCAAAACTCTTCTCAAAGCTTGCCACTATAGAGTTAAAAGACAACTAAATGCAAAAAGATATAAAAGAATCAGATGTAGTTATTTTTTGGGGAAAAAGTCCAGATCTAAGTAAACCAGAGTTACTAGAGGAATTGAAAAATAAAAAAATCATAGTGATAGATCCTATAAAAACAGAGGTTGCAAAGATTGCAGATCTACATATCTCTATAAAAGCAAAGGGGGATTTCTTTCTTGCAATGCTTCTTTGTAGGTTCTTACATATTTATGACCACGCAGATGAAGATTATTTACAAAAACATACAGATGGATTTGAAGATTTTTATGAGTTAACTCAATCTATTCGAATAGTTTCTACTCTTAAAGAGATAGATGTTGACCTGGGTGAGATTGAGAGAGTGATTGAGCTTGTAGAGAGTAAAAAAGTAGCTATAGTTTGTGGTGCTGGTGTGCAAAAGTGTATAGATGAAGCTGATATTTTAAGAGCGATTGATGCTTTTGGAGTTATGCTTGGACTATTTGAAGATGATAGTTTTGACACTCCATCTGGTAAATTTGAGTTTTTAGATGAGCATGATTGTACATTACCATCAAAATTAGATTTTTTAAGGAATAAAAATGAGTAATACAAAAGAGTTAGACAAAAAATATATACTACCAACATACGCAAGAGCAGATGTGGAGTTTGTAAGTGGAAGCGGATCTAGACTAGTTGATGCTAATGATAAAAAATATGTTGACTTTGCATCTGGCATCGGAGTAGTAAGCGTTGGACACGCAAACAAAAGAGTAAATGATGCTATAACAAAGCAAATCTCAAAACTAACACACACCTCAAATCTCTACTATATAGCATCTCAAGCAGAGGCTGCAAAAAAGATAGTCGAGTCAAGTGGATATGACATGATGTGTTTTTTTGGAAACAGCGGAGCTGAAGCAAATGAAGGGGCTATTAAGATAGCAAGAAAGTTTGGAGAAAGAGATGGTGAAGTTAAGAGATATAAGGTTATAACTCTTCAAAACTCATTTCATGGAAGAACTATCACTACTGTAAAAGCAACAGGACAAGAGGCTATGCATAACTATTTTGGGCCATATCCTGATGGATTTGTATATGCAAATGATATTGAGCAAGTTGAGTCGCTTTTAGACAATCATACAGTAGCCGTTATGATAGAACTAGTTCAAGGTGAAGGCGGAGTAGAACCTCTAGATAAAGAGAGAATTCAAGTACTAGCAAAGATGTTAAAAGAGAAAAACATTTTACTTATAGTAGATGAAGTACAAACTGGAGTCTATAGAACAGGGAAGTTTTTAGCATCTAATGTTTATGAGATCGAGCCAGATATCATAACTCTTGCAAAAGGATTGGCTGGTGGTGTTCCTATCGGTGTTGTTATGACATCACTTAAAGAAGTTTTCTCTCACGGAGACCATGGATCTACTTTTGGTGGAAACTTTTTAAGCTCAAGTGCTGCTTGTGAAGTTATAGATATTTTAGATGAGTATGCAAATAGTGGAGGGCTAAAAGAGATAACTGAGTATTTTAACCTTAAACTTCAAGAATTTTGTAACTCACACAAGCAAGTCTTTACTTCTAAAGTTGGCATTGGTATGATGTGTGGACTAAGAGTAAGAGACGCAGCTACTTTAGCAAAAGTCATCTCAAATGCAAGAGATGAAGGTGTCATAGTACTTAGAGCGGGGAGAAATACTCTTAGATTTTTACCACCATTAACTATAACAAAAGAGGAAATAGATGAAGGTTTCATATCTCTTAATCGCGCTGTCACTTCTTTGTAGTTCAGTTTTTTCGCAAGAACACCTTGAAGCGTATATATCGGACAATAAAAAAGAGCAGTTTAAGCATGACTACGACAAAGTAGAAGCCCAGAGTTCAAAGCTTCGCGACTCTTGGATAGCTCCCTTGAACTTGCAATACAGCTACTCTAAAAGTAACCCTTATGAAGATGAACAAACTGCAGAAAATGCTGCTGTGAAAATGGATCAACCTATATTTGCTAGTGGTGGTATCTACTACGGTATCAAGTTTGCAGAGGCTTCAAGGATCTACTCAAACTACTCCATAGAAGTTGCACAAAGAAAGCTAGTAAAAGATGCCATTTCACTTTTGATGCAGATAAAGCAGATGGACTTAAAGATAAAAAAACAAGAGCTACAGATAAAAAATTCTGAGATAAATTTAGCTCAAAAGCAAGAGCAATACTTAAATGGTCAACTTGATTCTGGCTTTTTGGATAATGCTATCATTGAGAGAAATGTAGTTACTCAAACTCTTTATGATATACAAACAAACAAAGAGCGACTCATCTCAAAGTTCAACGCTATTAGCGATATGTCCTATGAAAATGCAGAGGTTCCAAGCTTAGAGAGTTTAACAAAAGAGCAGTTTTTAGCTAACAATATTGTGTTAGACATGTCTAGTAGTGATATAGATAAAACTAGATATAACAAAGATGTAACAACTGCTAAATATTTACCACAAGTGAGTTTTACAGCAGGATATAACTGGAATAAAAGTGATGCCAAATATAAATTTGGGGCAGATAATGAGCGAGATTACTATGACTATGGTATTAAAATCTCTATGCCTCTTGATATAAACACTTTTAGAGATATAGAAGTCTCTCGCATAGACTATTTAAAGTCTAGTCTTGTTGTAGAAGATAGAAGAAGAGAACTTAAATCTCTTTTTGAAGAGGTGATGCAAAACATACAAAACTTTGAAAAAAAGATGATTTTGAGTGATGAAAATAGAGAGCTTTATGAGAAACTTCTTTTTGAAACAAAAGAGATGTATAGTGCTGGATATAAGACAAGTTACGATGTAGATCTACTAAAAAACTCTGTAGTTATCCAAACTATAGATCTTAAAATATTCGAGATAGATAAGCAGTTAGAACTTCTAACACTATATGAAATGTATAAAAGATGATTAGATTTAATGAGTATATGAGTGAGTGGCTCTATAGTGATGATGGATATTATGCGACTTATAAGGCTATCGGAAAAGAGGGCGATTTTTACACCTCAGTAAGTACGAGTAAGTTTTTTGGTGGAACTATTGCAAAACATATCATCTCTTTAGTAGAGGAGGGTTTTTTAAGTAAAGATGCAGTTATTTGTGAGATAGGTGCACATCATGGCTACTTTTTAGCCGATATGATAGAGTTTATCTACACTCTAAGACCAAAACTTTTAGATAGTTTACAGTTTGTTATAATTGAGAGATTTGATTCACTTCAAAAAGCCCAAAGAGAGTATTTTAAAGAGTCCTTTGGAGACGCTATAGATCTAACACACTACAGATCTCTAAGTGAGCTTAGATGTAAAGAGGCGTTTTTTATAGCAAATGAGATCTTTGATGCATTTCCTTGTGAGCTTTACTATAAGGGCAAAACTGCAAGAGTGGATGCTCACAATATTGAGTTTGATATAGAAGACGCTAGTGTTGATACAAAGGCTAAAAAGTACAAAAAAGATAGAGGTGAGATAGCTGTGGGCTATGAAGAATTTGCTCTTGAGATGGCTAAGAGTTGTGATAAGTTTGAGTTTATGAGCTTTGACTATGGCGAGATGGCAGCGCGTCCTGACTTTTCCATAAGAGTCTATGAAAAACACAAAACTATCCCTTTGTTTGATGAGGAGATAAAAAGAGATGAACTTTTTAAAAACTCAGATATAACTTATGATGTCTGTTTTGCTCATGTAAAAGATGCTTATGAAGAAGTTGGAATAGAGTTTTTAGAGCTAAAGGCTCAAATGGTAGCCCTTGTTGATATGGGTATCTTAGATCTTTTGGAGATATTAAAAGAAAATGCCGATGAGAAGATCTATGAACAAGAACTTCAAAAAGTAAAGATGCTAATTATGCCAAATTTTTTGGGTGAGAGATTTAAAATGGTGCGCTTTAGAAAGAGTATATGTGCTAGTATTTGATGGTTTTCAAGCCAAAGAGGGTTAAAAATGAAAAAAGAAGCTGTAGTCTTGTTAAATATGGGTGGTCCAAATAACCTAGAAGAGGTTGAAGTCTTTTTAAAAAATATGTTTAACGATAAAAATATCTTAACCATGAAGAGTAATCTTTTGAGAAAGTTTGTAGGTGGAATGATAGTTTTTACAAGAACAGAAAATTCTCAAGATATTTATCGCCAGATTGGTGGTAAATCCCCAATAGTTGGTCATACAAAAGAGCTTGTTAAAAAACTTCAAGATAGACTTGGTAGTGATGTAATGGTGGATTTTGCTATGCGATATACTCCTCCGTTTGCTAAAGAAGTTATAGAGAGAATAAACAAAGAAGAGATTGAGAAGATCTATCTCATCCCTCTCTATCCACAATACTCAACGACTACTACAAAATCTTCATTAGAGGACTTTGAAGAGGTTTATCATGTAAGTGGATCTGATGCTATCTTGGTTGAGATAAAGCATTTTTTCCAAAATGAGAGCTATAACAAAGCTGTTATCTCTAGGATAAAAGAGCAGATGCAAGATGCTAAGTATGAAGAGTTTGATATGATTTTTTCAGCTCATGGACTTCCTCAAAAGATAATAGATGCTGGGGATGTTTATGAGAGACATATTAAAAAGCATATAGAAATTTTAAAAAAGAAATTAAAAGAAGAAGGAATGAACTTTCATGAAGTTCATCTAGCATATCAGTCAAAAGTTGGACCTATGGAGTGGCTAAAGCCCTCACTTGGTGATAAACTTGGAAACATCAAAGACAAGGGCGTTGTGATATTTCCTATAGCTTTTACAATTGATAACTCTGAGACGGATTTTGAGCTTGAGATCGAGTATAGAGAGATAGCAGAGGAGCTTGGTATTAAAGAGTATAGAGTGTGTAGATGCCCTAATGATAGTGACTTTTTTGTAGATGCGTTGCAAGAGATATATGAGAGGATGAGATAGTTATGAAAGTAGTTATTTTTGATATGGATGGAACGCTGATTGATTCTAAAAAAGATATAACCATCTCTGTAAATTATATAAGAGAGATGCACTATGGACTTGAGCCTTTGAGCGAAGAGTATATAGTTGAAGTTATAAATATGGAAGTTAGAAACTTGCCAAAACTCTTTTATGGGACAGAACATTATGAAGATAGGGATAGAGAACTCTTTGAAGTTCACTACGCCAATCAATGTGTACAAAACCCATATCTTTACGACGGTATAAAAGAGACTTTAGAAGATTTAGTGGACTCAAATGTAAAGATCTCTGTAGCTACAAATGCACCAACCCCTTTTGCAAAAAGAATGCTAAAACATCTTGGTGTTGATGAGATGTTTGATATTATCATTGGAGCTGACAATGTTAAAAACTCAAAACCAGATCCACAGATGCTTCATCATATCTTGAACCATTATAAATATGATGAAAAAAAAGATATAGCTTGGATGGTTGGAGATAACTCAAAAGATATGCTTAGTGCCAAAGCTGCAGGAATAGAGTCTATGTTTGCAACTTGGGGATTTACACCTAAATCAGAGCATGAGATAGTTGTTTATGAGCCAAAAGAGATACTAGGCATCGTTTTATAAATATATGATAAAATAAGCTCAAATTATATTAAGGGTATGATGTGTTTGATAATGACTTGCTTTTAGCTTTTGTATTTATGGCGATTCTTTTTTTAAGACAGATATCTATATTAAAACATCCAAATAAAATAAATTATGCACCGCTTATGATAGGTGTGGGAGCTATTAGTAGCGTTGTTCATTTTATAATCCATCCAGATGTAACAAATGTTATTTTACTTCTTAGAGAGTCTTTTCTGCCGCTTTTAGTTTCACTTCTTTTA